>DATKNV010000021.1:0-3267 GCA_035541215.1 Allostellaceae bacterium
GAAAGGCGCATACGCTCGCGCTGGCTGTCTATCGAGCCACGGAGACTTTTCCTGCCGCAGAGCGATTCGGGATAACCAGCCAGATGCGGCGAGCGGCCGTATCCGTCCCGACGAACATTGCGGAGGGGTGCGTCCGCGGGACGGATGCGGACTTCAGCCGATTCCTGCACGTCGCCATGGGCTCCGCGAGCGAAGTGGAATATCTGCTGCTTCTATCCCGCGACCTCGAGCCAATGACGACGGTCCTGCACGACGAGCTATCCGTCGATCTACAAGAGGTGAAACGCATGCTCACCGCACTCATCGCGCGCCTAAAAAGCTGACAGCTGATAGCTGACGGCTGACAGCTTACTTCTGATGGCTTCCTCACCCCCCCTCCTCTCCGTCCGGAACCTCAGCGTCACCTTCGAGACGCCGGGGCAGAGGGTCGAGGCCGTCCGCGCACTCTCCCTCGATCTCGACCGCGGGGAGACGCTGGCGCTCGTGGGCGAGAGCGGGTCGGGGAAATCGGTGACGGCGCTCTCGGTGCTGCAGCTCCTGCCCTATCCGATGGCGCGGCACGGAAAGGAAAGCCGGATCCTGTTCGAGGGACGCGACATCATCGGCGCGCCGCAAGACCTCCTGCAGCAGATCCGCGGCGACCGCATCGCCATGGTGTTCCAGGAGCCGATGACCTCGCTCAATCCGCTCCACACCGTCGAGAAGCAGATCTCGGAGACGCTCTACCTCCACAAGGGCATGCGAGGGCCTGCCGCGCGGGCGCGGGTGATCGAGCTGCTGCGCCTCGTGGGTCTCGCCGACGCAGAGGAGCGGCTCGCGTCATATCCGCATCAGCTCTCGGGCGGCCAGCGCCAGCGCATCATGATCGCGATGGCGCTCGCCAACGAGCCCGACATCCTCATCGCCGACGAGCCCACCACCGCGCTCGACGTCACGATCCAGGCGCAGATCCTGAAGCTCCTGAAGGACCTGCAGCGGCGCTTCGGCATGGCTCTGCTGCTGATCACGCACGACCTCAACATCGTGCGCCGGGTCGCCGATCGCGTCGCCGTCATGACCAAGGGCGAGATCGTCGAGACCGGGCCCACCGCCGAGGTCTTCGCCAAGCCTCGGCACGACTACACAAAGCATCTCCTCGCGGCCGAGCCCAAGGGGGAGCCCGTGCGCCGGGTCCCGCCGCCGCCGATGCTCATGGCGGCGAAGGGGTTCAAGGTGTGGTTCCCGATCCGCACCGGCGTGCTCCGCCGCGTCACCGGCTACGTCAAGGCGGTCGACGGCATCGACGTTGCCGTCCGCGCGGGCGAGACCCTCGGCGTCGTCGGCGAATCCGGCTCCGGCAAGACCACGCTGGGCTTGGGCCTGCTGCGGCTCCTGCCGAGCGAGGGACCCATCGAATACGACGGGAAGCGGCTGGATACGCTGGGATCGCGCGCGATGCGGCCGCTCAGGCGCCAGTTGCAGATCGTCTTCCAGGACCCCTTCTCGAGCCTCTCGCCGCGGCTCTCGATCGCGCAGATCGTCGAGGAGGGGCTGCGCGTCCACCGCATCGGCGCCACGCCCGAGGAGCGCCGCGCGCTCATCGAGGCCGCACTCCGCGAGGTCGACCTCGACCCCGAGGCCGCCGACCGCTACCCCCACGAATTCTCCGGCGGCCAGCGCCAGCGCGTGGCGATCGCGCGGGCGCTGGTGCTGAAGCCGCGGCTCCTCGTCCTCGACGAGCCCACCTCGGCGCTCGACATGTCCGTGCAGGCCCAGATCGTCGATCTCCTGCGGCGCCTGCAGCGGGAGTACGATCTCGCCTATCTCTTCATCAGCCACGATCTCCGTGTCGTCCGCGCGCTCGCGAGCGCGGTGCTCGTGATGAAGGACGGGAAGGTCGTGGAATCCGGCGCCGCCGCCGACATCTTCGACCGGCCGCAGCATCCCTACACCCGCGCCCTCATGGCCGCCGCCTTCGAGCTGCGCGCCGAGGAGGGCGGCATCGTGCGGACCTGAGCTCCCTCTCGTTGCGCAGAGCGGCGCCCGGCGGCTAGAGTGCCGCATGATCCTCCTGTTCCGCTCCAGCTCCGATTCCGCCGCGCTGTGGCGATCGGAGCTCCAGAAATACCTGCCCGATCTCGAGATGCGCGTCTTTCCGGAGATCGGCGAGCCCGCGGAGATCGACGCGGCGCTGGTGTGGAAGCCGAAGCACGGGCTCCTGGCCTCGCTTCCGAACCTCAAGCTCATCATCTCGCTCGGCGCGGGCGTCGATCATCTCTTCCTCGATCCGAGCCTCCCCAAGCACGTCCCGATCGCGCGGCTCGTCGATCCCTACATGACGGAGGCGATGAGCGAGTACGTGCTGACGCAGGTGCTGCGCCTCCATCGGCGCGATCTCGACTACCGCGCCCAGCAGAGCGAGCGCGCCTGGCGGGAGCTGCCGCAGCCCAATGCCTCCGCGCGCCGCGTGGGCGTGCTGGGCTTGGGCGAGCTCGGCGCGGACGCCGCGCGCAAGCTCGCCGTACTGGGCTTCGAGGTCGCGGGCTGGAGCCGGCGCGAGCGGCGCATCCCCGGCATAGAGAGCTTCTACGGCGCCGACGGCCTCCTCGCCCTCGTGCGCCGCAGCGACATCCTGGTCTGCCTCCTGCCGCTGACGCCGGAGACCGAGGGCATCCTCAACGCCGCGCTCTTCGCAGCGATGCCGAAGGGCGCCATGATCGTCAACGCCGCGCGCGGGGCGCATCTCGCCGAGGCGGACTTGTTGCCGGCGCTCGAGAGCGGTCAGCTCTCGGCGGCGGTGCTGGACGTCTTCCGCGAGGAGCCGCTGCCGCCGGAGCATCCCTTCTGGGCGCATCCGCGCATCGTCGTGACGCCGCACGTCGCGGCGGCGACGCATGCGCCGACGGCGGCGGCCGGGGTCGCCGACAATCTGAAGCGCCTGGCCGAGGGAAAGCCGCTCCGCAACCTCGTCGATCGCGAGCAGCGCTACTGAGCGCAGCTCAAGCCGCCGCGGAATGAGGCGGCTCGGCCTCGCGGGCCGCCGCGGCGATGAGGGCGGCGAAATCCGTGAGGAAGACGGCGCCTTTCACCGTGCGCTGCACCAGCACGTTCCGCCGATCGGCCTCGTCGCGCTTGCGCCGCGCGAGACCCAGGATGCTCAGACGATCGAGCGCGCGGGTGATCGCGGGCTTCGAGACCTCGAGGAGCGCCGCGAGGCCTCTCACCGTGTGCGGCGGCGGCGTCATGTAGACCGTGAGCAGCACCGAGAGCTGGCGCGCGGAGAGATCG
>DATKNV010000022.1:0-4910 GCA_035541215.1 Allostellaceae bacterium
GGGCCGATCCGCACGCGCTTCGTGGGCGAGGCGACGCTTTCCTACGATGCCGCCAACCGGTCCGGAAAGATCGTCGGCGAGGGGCGCGACGGCTCGAGCGGCACTCGCCTCTCCGCGGAGGCGACGTTTCGCGTGACGCCCGATGGCGACGCTGCGAGCCTGATCGAGCTCGGCGTGACCTATGCGCTCCGCGGCCCGCTCGCGCAATTCGGACGCGGTCCGGTGGTGCAGGTCTTCGCGCGGGAGATCGCGCAGTCCGTCGGGCGCAATCTGGAGGCGCGTCTGCGCGGCGAGGCCGCGCCGGTCGCGGAGCGTCTCGGCACGGGGAGGCTCGCGCTCAGCGCGGCCCTCCATTGGCTCAGGGGCCTCGGCGCGCGTATCCTGGGCGTCTTCACTGGCCGTGGGAGAAGCCGATGAGCAATGCCTCGACGCAAAATCCCATCACCGGCGGCTGTCAGTGCGGCGCGGTGCGCTACGCGCTCCGTGTGCCGCCGGAGCGGGTGCATGTCTGCCACTGCCGCATGTGCCAGAAAGCCGTTGGCGGGCCCTTTGCCGCGCTGGCGCCGGTCCGCCGGGAGAGCTTCGCCTGGACGCGCGGCGAGCCCGGCGTGTTCATGAGCTCCTCGATCGCCCAGCGGTTCTTCTGCCGGAACTGCGGGACGCCGCTCGGCTTTGCCTATGTGGAGTCGCCCACGACCTCCGTGACTATCGGCAGCCTCGATCGGCCGCAGGAAGTCGTTCCGACCTTCAATTGCGGCATGGAGAGCCGGCTCGCCTGGCTGGACAAGCTTGCTGCGATCCCCGCCGATCGTACCGACGGCGTGGTCCCGGCCGAGCGCATGGCGCGCGTCGCGAGCCGTCAGCATCCCGATCACGAGACGCCGCCGACTTGGCGTCCGCCGAGCTAGGCCTCACCCATGAAGACCCATGCGCGCGCGGTGGTGATCGGCGGCGGCGTCGTCGGCGTCAGCACGCTCTATCACCTCGCGAAGAAGGGCTGGTCCGACGTCGTGCTCGTCGAGCGCAAGGAGCTGACCTCCGGCTCGACCTGGCACGCGGCGGGACTGCTGCCGCTCTTCAATCTCAGCTACTCCGTGGGCCAGATCCACAAATACTCGGTGCGGCTCTACAAGACGCTCGAGCGCGAGACCGGACAGCACGTGGGCCTGCGCGAGGTCACGAACATCCGTCTCGCCTGCACGGCGGACCGCCTGGACGAGTACAGGTACTACGCGGGCGTCGCCGCGACGATCGGCGTGCCCGTGAAGTTCCTGTCGCCCGCGGAGGTCAAGGAGATCTGGCCGCTCTGCAATGTCGAGGGCGTGATCGGCGCGATCCAGCATTCCGAGGACGGCTATATCCAGCCCGCCGACCTGACCCAGGCGCTCGCGAAGGGCGCGCGCGCCGGAGGCGCCGAGATCTACCGGCAGACCACGGTGACCGCGATCTCGCGCACTGGCGGCGGGGAATGGCTGGTGCGCACGGACAAGGGCGACATCGTCTGCGAGCACGTCGTTTCCGCGACCGGCAACTTCGCGCGCAAGACCGGAGAAATGGTCGGCCTCGACGTCCCCGTGCTGCCGGTGCAGCACCAGTACATCGTGACCGAGCCGCATCCCGCGATCGAGGAGCGCCGCCGCCGCGGCCTTCCGGAAATGGGCGTGCTCCGGGAGTCCGACGCCTCCTATTACATGCGCGAGGAGAATGCGGGGCTGCTGCTCGGCCCCTACGAGGTCGGCGCGCCGGCCTGCTATCTCGACGGCCCCAGCGCCGATGCCGAGTATGAGCTCTTCCCCGACGACCTCGATCGCCTGGCACCGCACATCGAAGCCGCGATTGCGCGCGTGCCCGCCTTCGGCGAGGTCGGCATCAAGAAGGTCTATAACGGCGCCATCGCCTACACGCCCGACGGGAGCCCGATCGTCGGCCCGGCCTGGAGCGTTCCGAATTTCTGGCTCAACGAGGGCCACAGCTTCGGCGTGACCGCCGCGGGCGGCGCCGGCTGGCAGCTCGCGGAATGGATCGTCGAGGGCGAGCCCAGCATCGACATGATGGGCGTCGATCCCCGCCGCTTCGGCCCCTACGCCTCGCAGGGATATCTCCGCGAGAAGAACGAGGAGGCCTACGCTAAGGTCTTCACCGTGCACTATCCCGACGAGGAGCGGCCGGCGGCACGGCCGCTCAAGCAGTCGCCCTGCTACGAGCGCATGAAGGCGCTGGGCGCGGTCTTCGGCACGGTCTTCGGCTGGGAGCGTCCCAACTGGTTCGCGCCGCCGGGCTACGGTCTCGGCGAGGCCGAGCTCAAGAAGCCGAATGTGCTCCTCAACGAGAATCATGCGCCGGCGGCGCCGGGCGAGCGTCCGCGCGAGAAGTGGAGCTTCCGCCGCTCGAACTATTTCGAGCACGTCGGCAGGGAGTGCCGGCACGTGCATGAGAAGGTCGGGCTCCTGGACATGACTGCCTTCGCGAAGTTCGAGGTGAGCGGTCCCGGCGCCGAAGCCTGGCTCGAGCGCACCCTCACGAACCGCGTGCCGAGGGTGGCCGGGCGGATCGCGCTCAGCTATCTCCTCACCAGGAACGGCGGCGTGCGCTCGGAATTCACGGTGTTCCGCGAGGGCGAGCAGCGCTTCTATCTCGTCTCCGCGGGCGCGCTAGAGCGGCACGACTGGGATTATCTCTGCAAGCTCCGTCCGGCCGACGGCAGCGTCACCATCGAGCGCGTGACGGCGCAGAACGGCGTCCTCGTCGTGGCGGGACCGCGCGCGCGCGACCTCCTGCAGCGCGTGACGGACGCCGACCTCTCCAACGCGGCTTTCCCTTGGCTCAGTGGCAGGATGATCGACGTCGGCGCCGCTCGGACCCGCGCGCTCCGCGTCAACTTCGTCGGCGAGCTCGGCTGGGAGCTGCATCATCCGCTCGAGATGCAGAACTACATCTTCGATCGCCTGATGGCGGCCGGGCGCGAGTTCGATCTCAAGCCCTTCGGCATCCGCGCCATGGATTCGCTCCGGCTCGAGAAGTCCTATCGCCTGATTCCGCGCGAGCTCTCGATCGAGTATGCGGCGCTGGAATCGGGCCTCGACCGCTTCGTGCGCTTGGACAATCGTGAATTCCTCGGGCGCGAGGCGCTGCTCGATTGGCAGAAGCGCGGCTTCCGCAACCGTCTCGTGACCATGGAGGTGTACGGCATCACCGACGCCGACGCCCGCGGCTCCGAGCCCGTCTATCGCGGCCGTGAGCTCGTGGGACGTTGCACCTCCGGCGGCTACGGCTGGCGGATCGGCAAGTCGCTGGCACTCGCGATGGTCCCGCCGGAGCTCGCGGCGCTCGGCACCGAGCTCGAGATCAGCATCCTCGGCGACCGCCGCAAGGTCACGGTGATCCCGGAGTCTCCCTTCGATCCGAAGAACGAGCGGCTGCGGGCGTAGAGCCCGGCTCGACCGGATTTGACCGCTTGCACCTCTGCCCCTCCCCCCTTGAGGGGGAGGGTGGGGAGGGGGAGACGTAGCCGCGATCGGCCCTACAAATCCTTCGCGAGCCGGAGCGCGTCGTAAATCGCGGCGTGGATGTTGCGGGAGGCGACGGCGTCGCCGATCCGATAGAGCAGATAGGAGCCGCCGGGATTGCGGATCACCTGCTGCGGCCGGTTGGCGATCCAGGCGTCGTAATCGACCTCGCCCAAATTGCGCGAGCCGGGTTTGAGGGCGAAGTAGAGGTCGTCGAGCGGCAAGGTGCCGTGCTCGACCACGACCTGATCGACGCGGCGCTCGTGATGGGAGCGGTCGTACTCGTTGAAGAGGGTCGCGACCAGCCGGTTGCCGTCGCGCCTGATCCGTTGCAGGCGCAGCATCAAGGAGACGGAGACCCCGTGCCGCGCGAAAGCGCGGAAATAGGCCGGGTAATTGATGCCGCCGATGTCGGGGGCGAGCGTCCGCTCGGGGGTCGCGAATTCGAGCGCCGATCCCGCTTCCGCGATGAACTCCGCCGCGGTCATCCCGGGATGGGCGCCGTTGTCGTCGAAGAGAAGAACGGAGCCCGCGGGCTTCGCCGCGCCGGAGAGGATGTCCCATGCGGTGGTCGCGAGCTCCGCGCCCTCGTCGAGGAACGAGGTGTTGGGTAGGCCGCCCGTCGCGACGATCACGACATCGGGTTTCTCGCGCGCGACGTCCGCTGCCTCGGCGCAGGCGTTGTAGCGGAACTCGACGCCGAGCCGCGCGCATTCCGCGAGGCGCCAATCGACGATGCCGAGGATCTCGCGGCGCCGCTTGAGCGCGGCGGCGACGCGGAGCTGTCCGCCCGCCTCGCTCGCGGCCTCGAAGACCGTGACCCCGTGCCCGCGCGCGGCCGCGACGCGCGCGGCCTCGAGCCCGGCGGGACCGGCGCCGACGACGACGATCTTGCGCGCGGGGCCCGCGCTTCGCGCGATCGTGTGCGGCATCGTCGCCTCGCGCCCGGTCGCGGCGTTGTGGATGCAGAGCGCCTCGCCGCCGTAGTAGATTCGGTCGATGCAATAGCCCATGCCGACGCAGGGCAGGATCTCGCTCTCCCGGCCGGCGGCGACCTTCTCCGCGATGTGAGGGTCGGCGATGTGAGCGCGGGTCATGCCGACCATGTCGAGCTTGCCCGAGGCGACGGCGTGGCGGGCGGTCGCGACGTCCTGGATGCGGGCGGCGTGGAACACGGGAAAGCGCGTCGCGTCCCGAACCTCGCCCGCGAAATCGAGGTGCGGCGCCGACCGCTCGCCCATGCCGGGAATGACGTGGGCGAGTGCCTCGTCGGTGTCGATGTGGCCGCGGATCACGTTGATGAAGTCGATCATCCCGCTGTTGGCGAGGCGCCGTGCGATCTCGACGCCCTCCTCGCGGGAGAGGCCGCGGTCCCAATCCTCGTCGCAGACCATGCGCACGCCC
>DATKNV010000023.1:0-3667 GCA_035541215.1 Allostellaceae bacterium
AGGAGAGGTGTCATGTCGGCAGCGGCGATGCCTGGTGCGGAAATGGTCATCAAGGCTCTGGTGGACCAGGGCGTTGATGTCGTTTTCGGCTATCCCGGCGGCGCGGTATTGCCGATCTACGACGCGCTCTTCAAGCAGAACAGACTTCGGCACATCCTCGTGCGGCACGAGCAGGCGGCGGTGCACGCGGCCGAGGGCTACGCGCGCTCGACCGGCAAGGTCGGCGTCGTCCTCGTCACCAGCGGCCCCGGCGCCACCAATGCGGTGACCGGCCTCACCGACGCGCTCATGGACTCCGTTCCAGTCGTGTGCCTGACCGGCCAAGTGCCGACGCATCTCATCGGCAACGACGCCTTCCAGGAGGCGGACACGACGGGGATCACGCGGCCTTGCACGAAGCACAATTACCTCGTGAAGGACGCGAACGACCTCGCGCGCATGATCCATGAGGCCTTCTACGTCGCGCGCACGGGGCGGCCGGGGCCGGTCGTGGTCGATCTGCCGAAGGACGTGCTCTTCGCGACCGGCATCTACACCGAGCCCGCCTCGGTGCAGCACAAGACCTATCGCCCGCAGACCATGCCCGACCGCGCGAAGGTCGCGGAGGCGGTGGAGCTCATCGCGAGCGCCAAGCGGCCCGTCATCTACGGCGGCGGCGGCATCATCAATTCCGGCGAGCGCGCCTGCGCGCTCTTCCGCGAGTTCGTGAGGCTCACGGGCTATCCCGCGACGCTCACGCTGATGGGCCTCGGCGCCTATCCCGCCTCGGACAAGCAGTTCCTGGGCATGCTCGGCATGCACGGGACCTACGAGGCGAACCTCGCGATGCACGGCTGCGACGTCATGATCAACGTGGGCGCGCGCTTCGACGACCGCGTGACCGGGCGTCTCAACGCCTTCTCGCCGGGCTCGAAGAAGATCCACGTCGACATCGACCCGAGCTCCGTCAACAAGAACGTCCGCGTCGACATCGCCTTGATCGGCGACGCCGCCGAGACGCTCGCGGAGATGATCAAGGTCTGGAAGACGAAGCACCTCAAGCCCGACGGCAAGGCGCTCGCGCATTGGTGGCAGCAGATCGGGGAATGGCGCAAGCGCGACTGCCTGCGCTACGCGCCGAGCGACAAGGTGATCAAGCCGCAATATGCGCTCGAGCGGCTCTATGCGCTGACGCGCGAGCGCGACCTCTACATCACCACCGAGGTGGGACAGCATCAGATGTGGGCGGCTCAGTTCCTGAAGTTCGAGGAGCCGAAGCACTGGATGACCTCGGGCGGGCTCGGCACCATGGGCTATGGCCTCCCTGCCGCGATCGGCGTCCAGATCGCGCATCCCGAGGCGACCGTCATCGACGTCGCCGGCGAGGCCTCGATCCTCATGAACATCCAGGAGATGTCGACGGCGATGCAGTATCGCCTGCCGGTCAAGGTCTTCATCCTCAACAACCAGTACATGGGGATGGTGCGGCAGTGGCAGGAGCTGCTGCACGGCGGGCGCTATTCCGAGAGCTACACCGCCTCGCTGCCGGATTTCGTCAAGCTCGCGGAGGCCTTCGGCGGCGTGGGCTTGCGCGCGACCAAGCCCAGCGAGGTCGACGGCGTCATCAAGGCGATGCTCGCGAGCGACAAGCCCACCATCGTCGACGTCGCCGTCGACCAGGCGGAGAACTGCTTCCCGATGATCCCGTCGGGAGCCGCGCACAACGAGATGCTGCTCGGGCCCGAGGACAAGCAGGCGGGCGGATCGGTATCGGAAGAGGGCATGGTCCTCGTCTGAGGGAGCCGCACGATTCCGAAACCCCGATCCTCGTCCAAGAAGCCCGCGGGGCGCGCGCCCCGGCGCAAGGCGCCCGCGAAGGAGCAGACCGTGACTGCCAAGAGCGACATCGAGAGACACACCATCGCCGTGCTCGTGGACAACGAGCCCGGCGTCCTCGCCCGCGTGATCGGCTTGTTCTCCGGCCGCGGCTACAACATCGAGAGCCTCACGGTAGCGGAGGTCGATCCCAAGAACCGCCTCTCGCGGATCACGGTCGTCACTTCCGGCACGCCCATGATCATCGAGCAGATCAAGGCACAGCTCTCGCGGCTCGTGCCGGTACACGCCGTCCGCGACCTCACCTCGGAGGGGGCGCACGTCGAGCGCGAGCTCGCGCTCATCAAGATGGCCGGCACCGGCGAGAAGCGGATCGAGTCCCTGCGCCTCGCCGACATCTTCCGCGCCCGGGTCGTCGACAGCACCATCGAGAGCTTCGTCTTCGAGATGACGGGATCGACAGAGAAGCTCAACGCCTTCATCAACCTCATGGAGCCCTTGGGCCTCGTGGACGTCTCGCGCACCGGAGTGGTCGCGATCTCCCGCGGCGCAAGCCGGCTCTAGCGCATCGCTTCATCTTTCGTCAGTAGGGGAACCAACATGCGGGTCTATTACGATCGCGACGCCGATGTGAATCTCATCAAGGGCAAGAAGGTGCTGGTGGTGGGATTCGGGAGCCAAGGCCACGCCCACGCGCTCAATCTCCGCGACAGCGGCGTCAAGGAGGTGCGGGTGGGCCTGCGTCCCGGCTCCGCCTCCGCCAAGAAGGCGCAGGCCGTGAACTTCCAGGTGATGACGCCCGCAGAGGGCGCCAAATGGGCTGATGTCGTGATGGTGCTGACGCCCGACGAGCTCCAGGCCTCGCTCTACAGGAACGATCTCGTGCCGAACATGCGGCCCGACACCGCGCTCGCCTTCGCGCACGGCTTCAACATCCACTTCAAGCTCGTCGAGCCGCGTTCGGACATGGACGTCTTCATGATCGCGCCCAAGGGCCCGGGCCACACCGTGCGTTCGGAGTACCAGCGCGGCGGCGGCGTGCCCTGCCTCGTCGCGGTCGACCAGAACCCTTCGGGGAATGCGCTCGAGATCGCGCTCTCCTACGCCTCCGCGATCGGCGGCGGGCGCGCGGGCGTCATCGAGACGAGCTTCAAGGAGGAGTGCGAGACCGATCTCTTCGGCGAGCAGACCGTGCTCTGCGGGGGCCTCACCTCGCTCATCATGGCGGGCTACGAGACGCTCGTCGAGGCGGGCTACGCACCGGAGATGGCGTATTTCGAGTGCCTCCACGAGGTGAAGCTCATCGTCGACCTCATGTACGAGGGCGGCATCGCGACCATGCGCTACTCGATCTCCAACACCGCGGAGTACGGCGATTACACCCGCGGCCCGCGCATCATCACCGACGCCGTCAAGGCCGAGATGAAGAAGGTGCTCTCGGAGATCCAGTCGGGACAGTTCGCGAAGGAGTGGGTGCTCGAGAACGCCGCGGGCCAGGCGAGCTTCAAGGCGATGCGCCGCCGCTCCGCCGAGCACGACATCGAGAAGGTCGGCGAGAAGCTCCGTGCGATGATGCCGTGGATCGCGCAGAACCGGCTCGTCGATAAGAGCAAGAACTGAGGCAGCGCCCTCACCCTCCCGCGCTCCGCGCGGGCCCCAACCCTCTCCCGCATCGCGGGAGAGGGATTCTTTTTTCCCCTCTCCCATCGGAGATGCTATCGGATTCACACATCGTGAAGCCTAAGGGTTGTTCCGTATTTGATGGCTCTGAACTCCTGGAGGCCGATGCGCATGACTTTGGGGCCGGGCTTGCCGTAGTAGCCGGTCCAGCCGCCGAGCCGGGCAATGACCC
>DATKNV010000024.1:0-5936 GCA_035541215.1 Allostellaceae bacterium
ACCGTCTCCGTCACCGTCGACGACCTCTCCGGCACGGAGACGAAGCGGCTCGCCGCGTTCTCCGATCCCGGCGCCGAGGGCGAGGTGATCGCGCGGCGCTATTTCGCGGCGACCATGCCCGGCTGCTGCGACAGCCCGGAGGTCCATCGCGTGCGCGCGCTGGAGACGGGACGCGAGCTCTTCCGCTCCACCGGCCCCGGCGATTTCGGCAGCGCCGCCTGGGCGGAGGTGCCGAACTCGCATCCGGAGATCGTCCGCTGGGCCGCCTTCGACGGCGACCTCGACGACGCGCAATTCAAGGCCGGCATCCTCGGCACCGTCACTTACGGGAGCGACGCCGGGCCGATCTCGCGCGTCCGCATCGCGACCTCCGCGGGAGAGGACGAGCACAACGATCTCTGGGAAGGCCTCGCCCACGGCGCCAAGCTGCGCTGGGTCGATCCCAAGCATCCCGCCGACGACGTCGGCGAGACCGCCGGCGATCCGGAATCGCCGACGGCGCTCTGGTCGCTCGAGGGCATCAAGGATCCGAAGCAGCTCCGCGGCTTCCAGCTCAAGGTGCTCATCGACGACAAGCTGATCGCGGCCATTCCCGTGGTCGAGGACCGGCTGGTCGTAGAGGGCGCGAGCCTCGATAAGAAGTTCTCGGTGACGGCGGTTCAGCCGTAGGAGCCGAGCGGCGCCGGCGACCGCGCGAGCGCGCCCACGGGCGCGCGCGGGAAGTGGAGCGTTACCGTTGTCCCGCGGCCGAGCGCGCTCTTCATCTCGAGCCGACCGCCTTGGAGCTCGGTCAGGCTCTTCGCGAGCGGCAGGCCGAGGCCCACGCCCTCGTATTGGCGGCTCATGGTGTTGTCGATCTGGCGGAAGGGCTCGAGCGCGCGGGGGATGTCCTGCTCGCACATGCCGATGCCGGTATCGCTGACTGCGACGACGATCTCGTCCTCGCTGCTCTCCGCGCGAACCGTGACCGTGCCGCCGGGCGGCGTGAACTTGATGGCGTTCGAGAGCAGGTTCAGCATGATCTGGCGGAAGCGCGTGCGGTCGCCCCAGAGCGGCGGCGCGTCCGCTGCTACCTCGATGACGAGGCCGAGATCGGCCGCCTTAGCCCGGGCCTTCACCAGCGCCGCCGAGGCCTCGATCTCGCCGCGCAGCGGGAGGAGCGCGGGGCGCACCGCGATCCGTCCGGCCTCGATCGCGGACATGTCGAGCATGTCACCCATGAGGCGCAGCAGGTGCCGCGCGGAGACGAGGATGTCCTCGAGGTACTCGCGCTGCTTGGCGTCGACGGGCCCCGCATAGCCGTCGCGCAGCATCTCCGAGAAGCCGATCACCGCGTTGAGCGGCGTGCGCACCTCGTGGCTCACGACCGCGAGGAATTCGGTCTTGGCGCGGCTCGCGGCTTCCGCGGCGTTCTTGGCCTGCAGCAGCTCGCGCTCGCGGCGTGCCATTTCGGCGCTCGGCGCGAGCGGGTCGAAGCCGCGCAGCAGGCGATGGATCGCCGCCGCCACGATCGCGGCGGCGAGAACGCCGAGCGCGATGGCGGCCGGAAGCGCGGGCCTCGCGGCCTCGTAGCCGAGGATCGCCGCCGCGGGGAGAACGGCGACGAGGCCGATGAGGCTGAAGCGCTCCAGCGGTTTCATTCGTGCTCGGGGCCCATGGGCTACGCGCTGAGGTTGTGTAGCTTTGGAATTTATAGGCTTTACTACTCGAAGCCGTGCACAAAAATCTGTGATCATAGATGGTTAACGGCAACTACCTGAAATAGTGCTGGTTGATATCATTCGGGGATCAAAACTCCGGCTTGACAAAAAAAGCTAGGAGAACAAAAAATGAACATCCGAGCATGAGAGGCTTCCCGGCGCGGCTGCCCCAGCGGTTCTTCTGAGGCGGGTGGAGCGGCGTCGCGGGATCAGGCGGTGCGGATGAAGTCGACGGATCTTGCGGCATTGAGAGCGCGGGTTGCGACCCTCGCGGGCGCGGCGCCGGGCGGGCGCGGCGTTTTGTCCCTCGGCGACGCGGCGCTCGACCGCGCGCTCCCCGGCGGCGGCCTCGCCCTCGGCGCCTTGCACGAGATCTGCGGCCTCGGCGGCGACGAGGAGGATGGCGCGGTGGCGGCGGCTTTCCTTGCGGGAGTGCTCGCGCGTCTCGCACCGGCGCGGCCGGTGCTCTGGTGCCTCGCAGGCGACGATCTCCATGGGCCGGGCCTCGCCGCCTGCGGTCTTGCGCCGCGGCGCCTGCTGCGGGTGCGCGCGCGCGACGACCGCACGGTGCTGGAGGCGATGGAGGACGGGCTCAGGGTTCCCGCGCTCGCGGCCGTGGTGGGGGAGGTCGGGATCTTGCCGCTGACGGCGAGCCGGCGCTTGCAGCTCGCGGCGGGCGCCTCGGGCGTCACGGCCTTCGCGCTCCGGCGCTGGCGCACGGGCGCGCAAGCGGATGCCGCGCGCGATGCGCCGATGGCGGCGGCGACGCGCTGGCGCCTGAACGCGCTGCCGAGCCGCTCTTTCGATGGCGAGCCCGGGATCGGGCGCGCGCTCTGGCGGGCGGAGCTGCTGCGCTGCCGCGGCGGCGTTCCCGCGGACTGGATAGTGGAGGCATGCGATGCGACGGGTCATGTCGCTGTGGCTGCCGAGCTGGCGGATCGAGCGCCGGCGGCGGCCCGGCGCGAGCCGCTCCGCGCCGCCGGATGAGCCCGCCGTCGTCGTCGAGCGGATAAACGGCTGCGACCGTCTCGCCGCGGTCGATCCGCGGCTCGCGAGCCTGCTTGCGCCGGGCATGCCGCTCGCGGATGCGCGCGCGATGGTGCCCGATCTCCTCGCGATCGACGCCGATCCCGAGGGCGACGCGGCGGCGCTCATGCGGCTCGCGGCCTGGTGCGGCCGCTACAGCCCCTGGACCGCGCCCGACGGCGGTGACGGCATCTGGCTCGACGTCACGGGCATGGCGCATCTCTACGGCGACGAGGAAAGCCTCGCCGCCGATCTCGTGGCGCGGCTCGGGCGCGCGGGCTTCACCGCGCGCGCGGCGATCGCGGACACCGCCGGCGCCGCCTGGGCGCTCGCGCGCGAGGGCCCGGCGAAGGCGACGGTGGCGCCGCCGGAGGCCACGCGTCTGGCGCTCGCGCTCCTGCCGGTGCGCGCGCTCCGCCTTCCCATCGAGACCGCGGAGCTGATGGAGCGGCTGGGGCTCCGCCGCATCGGCGATCTCTACAAGCTCCCGCGCCCCTCTCTGGTCGCGCGTTTCGGCTTCGCCTCCGCCGAGCGTCTCGACCAGGCGCTGGGCGCGCTGCCAGAGCCGCTCTCGCCGCTCCCGCCGGCGCCGATCCGCATGAGCCAGCGCCGCTTCGCCGAGCCGATCGCGCGGCCCGAGGATCTCGCCGCCGCCATCGCCTCGCTCGCGGAGAAACTCTGCCGGCATCTGGCGGCGGAGGGCGCCGGCGCGCGGAAGCTCGCGCTGCGCTTCTTCCGGGTCGACGGCGCCGTCATCGTGCTCGAGGCCGGCACCGCGCGCGCGAGCCGCGATCCCCGCCACCTCGCGCGCCTCTTCGCGGAGCGTCTCGAGCGCATCGAGCCCGATCTCGGCATCGAGGACATGCGCCTCGAGGCGCTCGTCGTGGAGAAGCTGGAGAGCCGGCAGGCCGCCCTCGGCAACGATGCCGGGGCCGAGGCGGGCGATGCTGCGCTCGCTCTCCTCGTCGACCGCCTCGAGAACCGGCTCGGGCCGGGATCGGTGACGCGCGTCCGTCCGCGCGACAGCCATCTGCCGGAGCGCGCCGCCGAGCCCGCGCTGCCTTTCGACGCGGGAGCGGGCGGGGCGCCCTGGCCTTCGGACCGGCCGCGGCCGGTGCGGCTCCTCGCGCGGCCCGAGCCCATCGAGGCGGTGGCGCCGGTGCCGGACGATCCGCCGGTGCTGTTCCGCTGGCGCCGCTTGACGCATCGCGTGCGCGCCGCCGACGGTCCCGAGCGCATCCTCGGGGAGTGGTGGCGCGAGAGCGATCTCCTCCGCGACTACTACTGCGTCGAGGACACCGACGGGCGGCGCTTCTGGCTCTTCCGGCAGGGGCTCCACAGCGACGAGGCTCCGCCGCGGTGGTTTTTGCACGGGGTGTTTGCTTGAAGCACCCTCACCCTCCCATTGCTTCGCAATGGGCCCCAACCCTCTCCCACCTTCGGTGGGAGAGGGGCAATGTTGTCCCTCTCCCGCTATGCGGGAGAGGGTTGGGGACCGCGCGAAGCGCGGGAGGGTGAGGGTCGCGCCGCAATCTCGCCATGCCCCCCTACCTCGATCTCCAAGTCACCACCAACTTCTCCTTCCTCCGCGGCGCCTCGCATCCGGAGGAGCTGGTGCAGCAGGCGGTGGCGCTCGGGCATCGCACCGTTGCCATCGCCGACCGCAACACGCTCGCGGGCGTCGTGCGCGCGCACAAGGCGGCGGAAGAGGCGGGCTGCCGTCTCGTCCTCGGCTGCCGCCTCGATCTCGAGGACCGGCCGAGCCTCCTCTGCTATCCCATGGACCGCGCCGCCTATGCCCGGCTCTGCCGTCTCCTCACCTTCGGCAAGCGCCGGGCGAAGAAAGGCGAGTGCCGTCTCGCTTATGCCGATCTTCTCGCGCATGGCGAGGGCCAGCTCGTGATCGCGGTGCCGCCGGAGCGTCCCGATGCCGGCTTCGCGGCCTTCCTCGCGGAGCTCGCACGCGACTTCGGCGGCCGCGCCTATCTCGGCGCGCAGCATCTCTACCGCGGCGACGATGCCAAGCGCCTCCACCGTTTGGCGCGGCTCGCAGAGGAAAGCGGGCTGCCGCTCGCCGCCCTCAACGACGTGCTCTACCACGTGCCCGCGCGGCGGGCGCTGCAGGACGTCGTCACCGCGATCCGCGAGCACTGCACCGTCGCCGCGGCGGGCTTCCGCCTGCTCGCGAATGCCGAGCGTCACCTGAAATCGCCGGAGGAGATGGCGCGGCTCTTCCGGAAATATCCCGAGGCGGTCGCGCGCACGCTCGAGATCGCGGAGCGCTGCCGCTTCAGCCTGGAGGAGCTGCGCTATGAATATCCCGACGAGAGCGCCGACGGCCTGACGCCGCAGGAGCGTCTCGTGCGCCTGACCGAGGCGGGTGCCCGTGAGCGCTATCCCGAGGGCGTGCCGGAGAAGGTGCGGGCGCAGCTCCGCCACGAGCTCGATCTCATCGCCGGCCTCAACTACGCGCCCTATTTCCTCACCGTGCACGACATCGTGCGCTTCGCGCGCTCGAAGGCGATCCTCTGCCAGGGCCGAGGCTCCGCCGCGAACTCCGCGGTCTGCTACTGTCTCGGCATCACCTCCGTCGATCCCGCGCGGCTCGATCTTCTCTTCGAGCGCTTCATCAGCGCCGAGCGGGTGCGGTAGGTGATAACGGTGGCCGCCAGCGCGGCGCGGTCGCGGCCGTATTTGCGGTAGATATACTGGATGACTTCCTCGCGCCGCTCGTGCTCGAAATCGACGTCGATATCCGGCGGCTCGTTGCGCTCCAGCGAGAGAAAGCGCTCGAACAGCAGCTGGCTTTGCGCCGGGTCCACCTCGGTGATGCCCAGGCAGTAGCACACCGCCGAATTGGCCGCCGAGCCGCGCCCCTGACACAGGATGCCGCGGTTGCGGGCGAAGCGCACTATGTCGTGCACAGTAAGGAAGTACGGTTCGTACTTGAGTTCGGCGATGAGCGCCAGTTCGTATTCCACCAGAGCGCGCACTTTGTCGTGCACGCCGTCCGGAAAGCGCTGTGCAAGACCTGCTTCGGTCAATTCGCGCAGATGCGAGATGGCGGTTACGCCCGGTGGCACCAGTTCTTCGGGATACTCATAGCGCAATTCGTCGAGCGAGAATTTGCATCGTTCTGCAACAACCAGCGTTTGTGCCAGCAACTCCGGAGGATAGATGCGTGCCAGATCGGCAGGTTCGCGCAGGTGG
>DATKNV010000025.1:0-17182 GCA_035541215.1 Allostellaceae bacterium
CCGAGACCGATCTCGTGCTGGGCTCCGTTTTCGCCGCGCTCGCCGTGCCGGCCTTCCGCCGCCTCCTTTCCCGATAGCTCCCGGAGACCACGATGGCATTCCTCAGCAAGAAAGTGCTCGAGTACCGGCTCAAGCTGATGCGGAAGATGATGGCGGCGCAGGGTCTCGACGCGCTCGCCTTCCTCACCCCGGACTTCTTCCAATTCGCGACCAACTTCCACGTGGACGTCCAGCCCTGGGAGCGGCCGATCGTCGTCGTCGTGCCCGCGGAGGGCGCGCCCTTCGCGGCCATGAACGAGCTCTCGACCAATCACATCCGCTACGCCCGCGACCGCGGCACGCTCTGGCTCGAGGAGATCCAGTTCTGGGCCGAGCATCCCCGCATCGGCGCCCGCGTTCCCCTGCGTCCGCAATGGCCGGATATGGTGGCGGAACTGCTGCGCAGTCATGGCCTCGCCCGCGGCCGCATCGGCATCGACCAGGCGGGCGGACTCATGCAGCAGGCGGCGGCCCTGCTCCCGGACCTGAAGCTCGTGCCGAGCCTCAGGGAGATGCGCGAGCTCCGATTCGTCAAGTGTGCGGAGGAGATCGCCGTGCATCGCGAGGCCGCGAAGCTCTCGGATTGGGCGCAGGAACACTACCGCGCCCAGATCCGTCCGGGCCGCCTGGTGCAGGAGGTGGACCTCGCGGTTGCGACGCTCATCGTGGAGGAAGCGGCGCGGCGCTTCCCCGGCGAGAACATCGAGCCGCGCTGCTGGACGCTCTCGGGTGCGGCCTCGGCCTCGCCGCACGGCGACGGCGCTCCCACGGGCGCGCGCTTCGGCAGGAACGAGGTCGTCGTCACCATCTGCAATGTCCGGATGAACGGCATGATGACCGAGAACGAGCGCACCTTCTTCACGGGGAAGCCCAGCAATCGCCAGGCGGCGCTCTACGAGGCCGCGCGCGCCGCCAACGAGGCCGGCTGCGCCGCGGCGGTCGCGGGGGCCTCCGTATCGGCGATCGACGCCGCGGCGCAAGCGGCGATCGAGCAGGCGGGATTCGGCGAATACATCCTCCACCGCACCGGCCACGGCATGGGTGTGCAGGGCCACGAGTATCCGGACGACATGGCCTTCAACCACCGGCCGCTCCGGGTGGGCGAGGTCTATTCCGTCGAGCCCGGGATCTACGTCTACGGGCTCGGCGGCTTCCGTATCGACGACACCGTCGTCATCGGCAAGACGCCGGATATCCTCACGCAGTCGCCGCGCGACATTCGCTCGAACACGCTGGGTTAGCGCGTCGAGGCGTGGGCGCGGAGGAAGCGTAGCACCGCTGAGTTGAAGCGCTGAGGCTGCTCGATGTTGCTGAGGTGGCCCGCCTCCTCGACAATCGTGAGCTCGGCGCCGGGAATGCGCCGGGCCATCTCGCGCGAGACCTCCGGCGGCGTCAGCGTGTCGTCGGCGCCGACCACGACGTGGGTGGGCACGCGGAACTTCTCGAGCTCGGCGACGCGGGCATAGCCGATGCTCGCGGAGATCGACTTGAGGTAGGACTCTTTGTGGAGCGCGGTCATGCTCGCAACGAGGCGCTCGAAGGACCCGGGCACCGCGCGGGCGCTCACCAGCGTCCTCGCGACCGCGGGCGCGATGTCCTTGGGCTCCTTGCCCGCGAGGAGCGGCTCCTGACGGAGACGGATGAATTCCTTGCGCTGCTCCGGCGTCATGCTGCCGAGCCCGGCCCTGGTGTCGCAGAGCGTGAGCGTCGCCACGCGCTCGGGATGGCGCTCGTAGAAATCCATGGCGATGCGCCCCCCCATGGACAGGCCCACGAGATGCGCGCGGTCGGCCCGGAAATGATCGAGGAGGCGCAGAAGGTCGGCGCTGAAATCAGCGAAGTCGAGCGGGCCCTCGTAATCGTCGCTCTCGCCGTAGCCGCGCGCGTCCCAGGCGATCGCAGTGAAATGCGCGGCGAAGACCGGAAGCTGGTCGTGCCAGTTCGTGCGATTGCCGCCGATGCCGTGCATGAATACGGCACAGGAGCCCCTGCCTTGGACGTCGCAGGCGATGCGGGGCTTGCCGGGGACGAATTGGGTTTGCCAGCCGGGCATGGTCTCCTCCCTCAGGACGGCCGCGCGAAGCGGCGCGCGAGCGGATCGATGACGAGCTTCTCGCCGAGCGTGAAGAGTACCACGATCGCGAAGCAGGTGGCGAAAACGCGCGTCGCATTCGAGACCGTCTCGGCCTGGATCATGAGATATCCGAGGCCGGTGTCGGCGCCGAAGAGCTCCGAGATGAGGGCGATCTTCCAGCCGATCCCGTAGGAGATGCGGAGCGCTGCCACGAGGTAGGGCGTCAGCAGCGGCAGAACAATCCGCGTGAGCAGGCGCCAGCGGCTCCGCGTGAAGCTCCGGCCCATCTCCACGATCTCCTCGTCGATCTGAGCAAGGCCCTCGCCGAGATTGACGAGGCAGAAGGGGATGAGGATCGCAACCTGCACGAAGACGACGGAGAAGGTGGAGACCTGGAACCAGATGACCGCGAGGATTGCCCAGCCGAGCGACGGGAAGGAATTGAGGAAGACCAGCACGCGCTCCTGCACGATCCCCTCCGTCACCGGCACGGCGCGCGCGAGCCAAGCCAATCCTCCGCCGAGCGCCAGCGCGATCGCGACGGAGAGGACGACGCGGGCGGTGCTGGCGCCTGTGTGCGCGAGAAGGGCGGGACTCGTGAAGAGCGTGAGGAGGTCCGCACCCACCTTGAGCGGACCGGGCAGGACGAAATCGGGCAACGTCCGCGATGCGAGCCACCACGCGAGGAGTGCCGCAGCTACGGCGCCGTCGGCGATGACGCGTGCGGCCCAGCCGCCGCCGGCGAGGTAATTGCTCGCGGCCAGGCGGCGCTCAGAGGGCGCGGTATCGATCGAAGACATGGTTCTGCAGGGGCGTGAGGAGATAGCGATCGGTCGCGTGCACGAAGAGCACGATGAGGGCGATTGCCGCGAAAATCAGCGCGGTGTCGATCTCCTGCCTCGCGACGTTGACGAGATAACCGAGCCCACCATTGCCGCCGAAGAGCTCGGCGGTGAGCGTCACCTTCCAGGAGACGCCGAAGCTGACCCGGAGGGTTGCGAACATGAAGGGTGCGAGCGATGGGAGCACGATCTTGCGGAAGCGCCCCCAGCGGCTGCGGCCGAAGCTCTGGGCCATCTCCAGGAGCTCGCCGTCGAGGCTTTGCAATCCCTCGCGCATGTTGACGAGCGCGAAGGGAAGAAGCACCGCGCTCACCGCGAAGATTACGGTGACGTCGTTGAGCCCGAACCAGAGCACCACCAAGAGCGTCCATCCGATCCCCGGGAAGGAATTTAGGAAGGGCGTGAGCCGCCCGTAGACGAGGAGGCGCAGCACCGGCACGTAATGCGCGAGGAGGGCGATGCCGACCCCCAGCAGGAACGAGACCGCGATCGCCGCGGCGACGTGTCCGAGCGAGAGCAGGAGCTGACCCAAGGCGAGCCGATCGGCAAAGAAGGATGCCATGCCGCGCGCGACCGGCAGCGGGCCCGGCATCTGATAGGGCGGGACGATCCGGGAATAGACGAGCCAGAGCGCGAGTGCGCCGAGGGTGAAGGCGTGCGCGGCGAGGCGCTGCTTGTGGGCGGGCGTCACCGGCGAGGGCTCAGGCGCGGAGCGCGTGTTCCCAGACCATGCTCGCGGCGTCGGGGTAGCTCTTGAGGATGCCGAGCTCCTTCGAGAGCTCCCAGAGCTTGTTGATGGCCTTCACGTCCTGCTCCGTCACCACCGCCGGGAAATCGGAGTAGCGCTGGAACCAGACCTTGAAGAAATCTGGCTCCTGGTCGGTCGCCTTGCCCACGGCCTCCGCGACTTCGTCGAGATTGGCGAGCGCGTAGTCGACGGAGGCCTTGAGAAGGCGATCGAACTCCTCGAAAACCCGGGTCCGAGCCGCGAGTTTGTCGGGATAGCCCGCGATGACCGCGGAGACCATGCGTAGCCCGAAGAGCTCGTACATGTCCTGCGCCGTGTGCGCGATCGAGCGGAATTGGCCGGTCTTGCCGGCGGCATATGCCTGGCTGTGAATGAGCGTCGCTGCATCGATCTTTCCGGTGGCGAGTGCCGCGGGAAGGCCCGGCGCGGGAAGCTCCACGAAATTGATGTCGCCGCCCTGGAGCGCCACGTTGAGCCCGTACTTCTTCCAGAGCGCAAGGCGAACCAGCGTGATCCCCGCGGAGCCGATGGCGTAGACGCCGAGCGTCTTGCCCTTGAGGTCCGGCGCGGTCTTCAGGGGACTGTCCGGCGTCACCCAGATGTCCGCGCCCTCGCCGGACTTGTGGTAGCGGAGCCCGGTCGAGAGGATCTTGAGATCCAGCCCTTGCTCCGCCGCGCGGGGGAGCGCGACCACGGCGGTCTGCACGACGTCGAATTGCCGCGCCGAGGTTGCCTGGATGAGGGCGGGGATTGCAAGCGACTTCACTTCGACGTCGATCAGGTCCGATTTCACCCTGCCGTGCGTCATCGCGTAGACGACGGCGTCGTGCGAGGGATCGAGCAGATAGGCGAAGCTGACGGTCTCCTTGGCGCGGGCGCGAATGGGCACCGCCGCGGAGATCGCGGCTGCCGCAGCGCCGCCGAGAACGGCACGGCGAGAGGGTCGGCGGGTCATGACGGCTCCTCCGAAGCGGCGATGGCGCCGTCGCCGAGCGAGCGGAACAGCGTGTGGAGGCGCACGCGCTGCGCGCCCAATTCGGGAAGGTCCTCGATCCGGCGGGGACGTGGGGCCTCGATATCGAGGACGTCGAGGACGCGCGTGGGCTTGCCGGAGAAGACGAGGATGCGGTCGGCGAGGACGAGTGCCTCGTCGATGTCGTGGGTGACGAAGACGATGGTCTTGCGCGCCTCGCGCCAGAGCTCGATCAATTCCTGGCGGAGGCGCTGGCGCGTGTTGATGTCGAGGGCCGAGAAGGGCTCGTCCATCAGGACGATCTCGGGCTCGACCGCAAGCGCGCGCGCGAGGGCCACGCGCTGGCGCTCGCCGCCGGAGAGCATTCGCGGGAATTTCCGGGCATCCGCTGCGAGTCCCATGCGCTCGAGCAGCCTCTGCGCTCGCGCCTGCCGCTCCGTCTTGGAGACCGCGGGATCGCGCAGCTCGAGCGCGAGGGCGACGTTGTCGCGCGCGTTCCGCCAGGGGACGAGCCGGGGCGCCTGAAAAACGAAGGCGAGGCGTTGCCAGCTTTCCTCCGCGGGCTTGCCGTCGATGCTGACGCCGCCCGCGCTCGGCGCGAGGAGACCGCCGATGAGGCGGAGCGCGGTGGACTTCCCGCAGCCGCTGGGGCCGAGGATGCACAGGAACTCGCCGCGCTCGACCTCGAAGCGGAGGTCGTCGAAGACGGTCTCGCTTCCGAAGCGCGCAGCAGCGGCGAAGGCGACGATCGGCGGCGCTGCGCTCACGGAGCCGGCGGGAAATTCAGCTCGATCACGACCTCGTTGGGATCGGTGACGAACAGCTGCCAGACGCTGGCACCCGGGACTTTCTGCTCGCGATAGGGGATCGAGAGCTTCTGAAAATGCCGCTTCATGCCCTCGAAGTCGCCGGCGGTGAAGGCGACGTGGTCGAAGTTGCCGGTGTCCTTGGGCTTGTCGGTGCGGGCCCTCCAGCCGCCGGAAAGATGCACCACGGGCGTGTCGCCGCAATAAAGCCAATAGCCCGGAAATTCGAAATTGGGGCGCGGGCCCGCCTTGAAGCCCAGGACCCTCTCGTAGAATTCCCGCGTGCCCTCGAGGTCGGTGGTCTGGACGTTGTAATGATTGAGCGCTTGAACCGCCATGCTGCCTGCTCCTCTCGAAGTCACCGGCAGTCTAGCGCCATTCCCCCACCCGGGCCAAGCCGGGGCCGGCGTCGGGTGCGGCGACATTCGAAACTGCCGACACTAGTGCAGCCGCCAGAAGGAGCTGGTGCTGTCCCTATCGACCGCGCTGCGGTCGAGGCCGAGGTCGCGCAAGGCGCGGTCGTCGAGCGCCCGAAGCCTTCGCTGGCTGAGAAGGGCTTCAATCGAGGCTGCTAGGGTGGCCAGCGCGCGGCCGAGGATGGTGCACGAGAGGCGGGTGTTGCCACCAGACGCGGAATGCCTCGGCGGGATTGCAATAGTTTCCGCGTCCTCGGTCAGACATTTTTTTTTGAGGCGGCGGCGTCGGTGAGCGGCGAGGGAGGAGCAACTGCGCCGCTCGGCCGCCCATCCGTCGACGCCAGCCAGATCCCGGTGCCGACGCCGGCGATACCGATCAGCAGGTTCGCGCCGATGGGCTCGCCCATCAGCGGCGCCGCGAGCAGAGCAGCCGTCACGGGGTTGATCGTGATAGCGTTCGCGACGCGCGTCGGCGTCGTGTGCTGGAGTGCGAAAACCCAAAGGAAGAAGGTGAGGGCGGCGCCGAACACCGCGAGATAGAGGATGGCGCCCCACTGCGAGAGACTGAAGGCGGCGCTTTCGTACAGGCCGCCGTCTGCGGCGGCGACGAGCGCCATGGAGATCGAGCCCGCTCCCATTCCCGCCGTGACGAAGGTGATGGGGCTCGAGCGCGCGATGAAGGGTCGCGACCGGACGTTGTAGAACGACATGCACAAGGCGCCGGCGATCATGATGAGGTCTCCGCGCCAGGCGCCCGCCGGGGCATAGGAGAGGCCAGCGATGAGCGCGATCGCGACGCCGCCGATCGCGATCACCACGCCCGAGGCCTTGCGGAGGCTGAGCGGCTCGGCGCCGAGGAGCGCCGCCACGACCATGGTGAGGAGCGGCAACGTCGCAAGGGCGAGCGCGCCGCGCGCGGCCGTCGTGTAGCGTAGCGATAAGTTGAAGGCGCTCATGAATATCGCGAAGAACAGGACTCCCAGCGCGACCACACCGATCCAGTCCTTGCCTTTTGGCCAGCGCGCGCGCAGCGCAAAGGCGAGCGGCAGCAGGAGCAGGAACCCAATACCGAAGCGAATTGCGGTCAGCGTGACGGGATCGGTGGCGCCGATTGCGTAACGCGTGACCGCGGTGTTCGTCCCGCCGAGTGTGGTCGAGAAAATCGCCGCGAGGATGCCAATTCTCTCTCTGCTCACTCGTCCACTCCCCCGAACACGGCGCGATCCTCGCAGCCGCATTCCCGTCGCGCAATTCTCTCGCCGGTAATAGAGAGGTTCTCGACCCCTGGTCAGACGTCTGGCTTCGCATTGGGCAGGGGATCGCGCCGGCGCTGGCGCCGATCGGTCGATGCGATCCAGATTCCCGCGCCGACGCCGATGATGCCGATCAGCAGGTTCGCTCCGATGGGCTCGCCGATCAGCGGCACCGCGAGGAGCGAGGCGGTCACGGGATTGAGCGTGATGGTGCTCGCGACGCGCGTGGGCGTGGTGCGCTCGAGCGCGAAGACCCAGAGGAAGAAGGTGAGGGCGGCTCCGATCGCGCCGAGATAGAGGATGGCGATCCACTGCTGCAGGCCAAATTGGGCGCTCGCGGTGAGGCCGCCCTCGATCCCTGCGAGGACGAGAAGGCAGGCCGAGCCCGCACCCATTCCCGCCGTGACGAAGGTGATGGGGCTCGAGCGCGCGATGAACGGCCGAGACCAGACGCTATAAAGTGCGAAGCACAGGGTGCCCGCGAGCATGATGAGGTCGCCGCGCCAGGCGCCCGGCGGCGCGTAGGAGAGGCCGGCGATCAGTGCGATCGCGACGCCGCCGATCGCGACGGCGACGCCGAAAGTCTTGCGCGCCGTCAGCGGCTCGATGCGGAGGAGCGCGGCGACCGCCATGGTGAGGAGCGGCAGGATCGAGAGCGCAAGGGCGCCGCGCGCCGCCGTCGTGAACCGGAGTGCCAGGTTGAAGACGCTGAAGAAGATCGCGAAGAAGAGGATGCCGAGGGCGGCGGCGCCGAGCCAATCCTTGCCGCGGGGCCAGCGGCTCCGCAATGCGAGGGCAAGGGGCAGCAGGAAGAGGAACCCGAGGCCGAAGCGAAGCGCCGCAAGCGTCACCGGGTCGGTCGCGCCGATGGCGAAGCGGGTGACCGCCGTCGTCATACCTCCGACAGAGCTCGAGAGGATGGCTGCTGCGACGCCGAGCCGCTCGCGCCCCACACTTGCGCTCATTCGAGAAGGTGCCCGGTCAATCCGACGCTCCATCCTTGCGCCCGCGCGATCCTCGCGAGCGCGGATGGGCTGCGCAATTACCTCGCCGGTAATAGAGAGGGTGTCGCGCCGTCAGTAGGACTTCGGCAATCCCAGGATCCGCTCGGCGATGTAGCACAGCGCGAGCTGCGGGCTGATGGGCGCGATGCGGGCGATCTGCGCCTCGCGGAGATAGCGCTCGACGTGATACTCCTGCGCGTAGCCGTAGCCGCCATGGGTGAGGATCGCCTGCTCGCAGGCGCGGAACGCTGCCTCCGCGGCGAAGTATTTCGCGGCATTGGCCTCGGCGCCGCAGGACTCGCCGCGGTCGTAGCGCGCGGCGGCCTCGCGAACCAGAAGCTCCGCCGCCTTGAGCTCGACCCAGCTCTGCGCGAGCGGATGCTGGACGCCCTGATTCTGCCCGATCGGCCGTCCGAACACAACGCGCTCGCGTGCGTAGTCGGCGGCGCGCTTCAGCGCGGCGTAACCGAGCCCCACCGCCTCGGCGGCGACGAGAATGCGCTCGGGGTTCATGCCGTGCAGGATCTGCTGGAAGCCCGAGCCCTCCGCGCCGATGAGATCGGCGGCGGGCACCTCGAGTCCGTCGATGAAGAGCATGTTGGAGTCGACGGCCTTCCGCCCCATCTTCGCGATCTCGCGCACCTCGACCTTGCTGCGGTCGAGGTTGGTGTAGAAGAGGCTCAGGCCCTCCGTCGGCTTCGCGGCGCTCTCGATCGGTGCGGTGCGTGCGAGCAGCAGCATCTTGTGCGCCACCTGCGCCGTCGAGATCCAGATCTTGCGGCCCGTGACGAGGTAGCGATCGCCCTTGCGCTCGGCCTTGGTCTTGAGATGCGCGGTGTCGAGGCCGGCATCGGGCTCGGTCACCGCGAAGCAGGCCTTCTCCTCGCCGCGGATGAGCGGCGGCAGGAAGCGGCGCTTCTGCTCCTCCGTGCCAAAGACGACGACGGGGTTGAGGCCGAAGATGTTCATGTGGATCGCGGAGGCGCCGCTGAAGCCCGCGCCCGATTCCGCAACTGCCTGCATCATGTGAGCGGCCTCGGAGATGCCGAGGCCCGCGCCGCCATAGGTCTCGGGCATGGCGATGCCGAGCCAGCCGTCATCGGCGATCGCGCGATAGAAATCCTCGGGGAAACCGCCCTCGCGGTCGCGCGCGAGCCAGTAGGCGTCATCGAAGCGCGCGCAGAGCCGCAGGATCGCGTCGCGGATGCGGGCGCGATCCTGTTCGGCCGGTGCGCTCATCGCGTGAGGCGTCAGACCTGCTGGATTGCCGAGAGCAGCCAGTGGCCGCCGGGGCTCCGCACGAAGGTCCACATCTCCTGCGCCTCGACCGGGCGCCCGGCATCGCCCTCGACGATATAGCCGGGGTCGCCGGAATTGATCCCGGCCCTGACATTGTAGTCGAGTGCGCTCCAGCGCAGCAGCGCGGTCGCGTATTGCAGCGCGCCTTCGTCCCAGGACTCCCGGACATCTCCGCTGAGGAGCGTCACCTGCTCGACGCGGTTCTCGACGCCCTGGCTCGCGTTGTTGGAAAGTGCCTCGGAGAAATAGGAGAGCATCTCCGGCGTGACGTAGCGCCGAAGCGCCGTGAGATCGCCCGCGCTCCAGGCAGCCTGGATCGACTTGAGCAGGGACTCGAAGGCCGCATGGTCCTGCTGCGTGATCGTCAGCGGCGCGCTCGCGGGAACGGAGCCGACCGGACCCGGACCGTAGGACCAGCCGCTCTCGTAGAAGCCTTGCACCGGCGGGCCCATCGTCGCGAAGGCGCTGCGGCGGAATGCGCGCACGAGGAACATCGCGAGCATGATGATGAGGAGCCAGGAGATGATGCTGCCGCCGACCATTCCGCCCCAGCCCCAGCTCGGGAAGAGCCAGCTCCCGATCCAGGCGCCGAAGAATCCGCCGGCGAGCGCAGTCAGGAAGGGATGCCGGTTCCAGAACGATCCAGTGTAGCCGTAGGTGCTAGGGCCCGTCGTCGAGGGCTGGGTCACGCTCCGCTGCACGGGCTGGGCGCCGTCGGGGGTGTAGGTGCGGGAGCCCCGGCTTCCCTGGCTCTGATAGACAGTACCGCCTCCGGAGCGCGTAGAGCCGCCGGCACGCGCCTCCGCAATGGCGGGCGCAAGCGCGATCATGGCCGCCATCAGGAACACACTAAGATTGCGCAGAAGCCGCATGCCAAAGGTTCCCTTCGAAATCGAGAACGCGCCTATATCTCGGGTGTCATAGGCGTTTTGGCAAGGGGGATGCTACACCCCCTTGAATTGGGGCGCGCGCTTCTCCAAGAAGGCCGTGATGCCCTCGCGATAGTCTTCGCTGCGGCCGGCCTCGCGCTGCGTGTCGCGCTCGAGGTCGAGCTGGGTGTCGAGATCGTTGCGCGCCGAGCGATTGAGGGCCCGCTTGATGAGGCCGAGCCCCTTTGTCGGCCCCTGCGCCAGGCGCTGGGCGAGGGCGCGCGCCTCGGTCATGAGAGCGTCGTCGGCGACGCATCTCCAGATCAGGCCCCAGGCCGCGGCCTGCTCCGCGGGAAGCGCCTCGCCCGTGAGCGCGAGCCCGAGCGCGCGAGCGGAGCCCGCAAGCCGCGGCAGGAACCAGGTACTGCCGGCGTCGGGGACGAGACCGATGCGGCTGAAGGCCTGGATGAAGCTCGCGGAGCGCGCGGCGATGACGATGTCGCAGGCAAGCGCGAGGCTCATGCCGGCGCCGGCGGCGACGCCGTTCACCGCGGCGACCACGGGCTTCTCGAGCGCGCGAATGCGGCGGATGAGCGGGTTGTAGTAGCGATCGAGGCCCGCCCCGAGATCGCGCGGCCGTTCTCCCGGGGCGAATTTCCGCTCCTGCAGGTCTTGCCCCGCGCAGAAGCCGCGCCCGGCGCCGGTCACGAGCACCGCACGGATCGCCGCCTCGCCCTCGGCCCGCGCGAATGCGGCGGCGAGAGCCTCGTGCATCGTCGGCACGAAGGCGTTGAGCCGCTCGGGCCGGTTGAGCGTGAGCGTCAGCACGCCCTTGGAGAGCTCTAGGAGAAGCGGAGAATCCGTCATGGAGCTTGCGTCCCGCTGGGTTTCGACGCGCGAGCCTCCTACACTTGCGAGATTGCGGTCAAGGCGAGGACAGGGGTGGGGATGCGCGGCTCGAGCTTGGTCCGTCTCGCAGCGGTCGCCGCGCTGCTGATCGAATCGGCGGCCTGCGCCTCTGCGCCGCCGCCGGTTTGCACCGCGCCCGCCGCCTCCGTCGCGGTAACGGAGCTCTATTTCGGCCGGAACATTCCCGGAGGCAACGAGGTAAGCGAGCCGGAGTGGCATCGCTTTCTCGACGAGACCGTGACGTCGCGCTTCCCGGAGGGGTTCACGGTGCTCGATGGGGAGGGCCAATACCGAATGGCTGACGGGTCGATCGTGCGCGAGCGGAGCAAGGTGCTGGTGCTGATCGGCGTCAAGGGCAATGTCGACGCGCGGCTTGACGAGGTGATCGCGGACTACAAGCGACGCTTCCGTCAGGAGAGCGTGCTGCGCCGCGGCGGCGTCGCCTGCGTCTCATTCCGATAGGGAGGGTGCAGGGGCGGCGGCCCCATGAGGGCGACGGCAAGCGTCGCGAGGAACATGCTGGCGGCGCTCGCGAGGATCGGGATCTCGTAGCTCCTCAGGAGGTCGAAGGCGACGCCCGCGAGCGTCGGGCCCGCGAGCGTGCCGCCGGCGACGGCGGTATAGAGGGTGCCGATGATGCCGCTCGCGCTGCGGCCGCCGAAGTAGTCCACGCAGAGCGCGGGCGCCAGCGCCACGAAGCCGCCGTAGCAAGTGCCGAAGAAGAGCGCGAAAAGCACAAGCTGCCAGGCGGCGCTCGAAACGAGCCACCAGAGCATCGCCACTCCCATCCCCAGGAACATCGCGCCGACCGAGCGGCGCCGGCCGAAACGGTCGGCCACACCTCCGAGGAGGAAGCGGCCGGCGATACTGCCGATACCGACGAGGCTGATGAGCGCGACCGCGAAACCGTGGCCGATCCCGCGATCCTCGGCATAGGGAGCCAAGTGCACGAAGGGAATGAAGAGACCTACGGAGCAGCAGAGCGAGGCGAGATAGAGGACGACGAAGGGCCGGGTGCGGATGGCTTCGACGAGCCGCAAGCCCGTCGCCGCCGGCCGCGGCTCGTCGTGGTCGAAGGGATCGCCGTCCGGCGCGAGGCCGCGCCGATGCGGGTCTGATTCGACGAGGTAAGCCGCGATGCCGCCGGCCGCGAGGACGATGACGCCGAGCGCGGCATAGGCGCCGCGCCAGCCCAAGAGGTCGATGAGCCAAACGGCGAACGGCGGTGCGAGCAGCGTGCCCGCGCCGATCCCGGAGACAGCCACACCCGAGGCGAAGCCGCGCCGCCGCACGAACCAGCGCTGCACCGCCCCGATCGAGGGCACATAGGAGAATCCGACGCCCACACCGACCCCGAGGCCGTAGCCGAAATAGACCTGCCAGAGCGCTTGCGCCTGCGAGGCCAGCAGCAATCCCGCTCCCACGATCCCGATGCCCAGCGCCACCACGCCGCGCGGGCCGAAGCGGTCGGCGAGCGGACCGCTCACTGCGCCCAGGATGAACCAGAGCGCGCCCGCAATGGAGAAGGCGAGGGAGAGCCGTCCGCGCGAGGCATCGAAGCTCTCCTGCAGCGGCGCGAAGAAGGCGGAAAAGCTGTAGGCGCCGCCGAAGCCCACGAGCATCACCGTGAAGGCCGCCCAGACCACGATCCAGCCGTGGAAGAAGCGCCGCGGCGCCGCCTCAGGTGCCATGAGCCGCCCGCCGCGTCAGCTCGTCGAAGAGCGTACGAGGGATGGCGATTCCCTCCGCCTCGAGGCGTGCGCGCGTCGCGAGCCGTCGGTCTCCCGGTAGCCGCACGCCCGGCTGCTGCAGCATCGCCTGCAACAGCTCCTCGCAATGGGCGACCGTGCCCTTCCCGCCGAAGGCGCGGGGATCGAAGAGGATCGCGAGCTGCCCGATGCCCGGCGGATCGCCCTTGCTGTCGAAGAAGGAGCTCGCCTGGAAGCCGAAGTTGGCGCCGGTGAGGCCCGCGGCGAGCAGCTCCACAGCGAGCGCGAGCGCAGCGCCCTTGCTGCCGCCCACGGCCATCAAGGTACCTCCGAGCGCCGCCATCGCGCCGGTCGTGGGATTGCCGTCGGCATCGAGCGCCCAGCCCTCGGGGATCGGCTCGCCTTTGGTCGCGGCCACCATGATTTTGCCGCGCGCGGCGACGCTCAGCGCCGCGTCCACGACCAGCGGCGGCGCATTCGGGCGCGGGCAGCCGAAGGCGATGGGATCGGTCCCGAAGAGCGCGGTCCTGCCGCCCCAGGGCGCGATCGCCGCGGGCGTGTTCGAGAAGAAGAGGCTCACCAGTCCCTCGCGCGCGATCCGCTCGGCGTGATGGCCGAGGACGCCGCAGTGATGCGAGCGCGTCACCGCGAGAACGGCAGCGCCGCAGTCGCGGGCGACCTCGAGGGCCGCCGCGATCCCCGCATCGAGAGCGGGATAGGCGAAGCCGTTGCCGGCATCTACGCGTACCACGGCCTTGGCGGGATGCTCGACCTTCGGGACCGCGCGGCCTGCGACCTTTCCGCGGGCGGATTGGTCCGCGTAGAACGGCAGGCGCGCGAGGCCGTGGGTTGCGATGCCGTCGAGCTCCGCGGCGATGAGCGCCGCGGCAACGGGGCGAGCGTTCTCCGACGATGTATCCGCTGCGACCAGCACGCGCTCGGCAAGGTTTTGAAGCTCCGCGGCGGAGTGCGTGGCCGTCATGCCCGGGGCTCAGGCCGCGTGGCTTTTCAGCAGCGTCTCGCCGGGCTTGACGCGGGTGAAGCGCACCTTCTCCCAGTCCAGCGCGATCTCATTTCCCGCGAGCGCGACCCGGGAGAAAGCGAGATCCTCGGGAGATTTCGTAGTGGCAAAATCCGCACGATAGTGCGCGCCGCGGGATTCCTCCCGCGCGAGCGCGGTCGTCGCGATGGCGCGGCTAAGGAGGACGAGGCTTTTGAGGTTGAGCCAGTCGTGCCAGGTGAGATTGAAGGCGCGCTCCTGGGTCGCGACGCCCGTGCGGTCGAGCGCATGGTCGAGCTCCGCAAGGCCGTCGAGCGCACGGCCGAGGCTCGCACGGTCCCTGAGGATCCCGGCCTCCTCCCACATGAGGTCGTAGAGGCGCTCGCGCAGCGCGGCGATGTCGCCGCCGGGCGCGCTGAATGGAATTTCTGCCTGCGTCACGGCCGCCGCGATCGCGGCCTCGTCGGGCTCGGCGAAGCGGCCGTGCTCCGGAACCCAGGCGGCCATGCTGTCGCCGGCGATGCCGCCGAAGACCGTGGAGTTCGCGACCCCATTGCCACCGAGCCGGTTGCCGCCATGGACGCCGCCGGTATCCTCGCCCGCGGCGAAGAGCCCCGTGAGATCGGTGCTGCAGTCGCCGCGGAAGACGACGCCGCCCATCATGTAATGCGCGGTCGGGATCACCTCGACGCGTCCTCCTGCGAGATCGAAGCCGCAATCGGCGCAGCGTTCGACCATGCCTTTGAAGAGCTTGCGGACGGTGTCGGGGCCGAGATGCCGCATCTCGATGAAGACGCCGCCATGCGGCGAGGCATTGCCGGCGCGGATCTCCTCGAAGATCGCGCGGCTTACGATGTCGCGCGTCGCGCGCTCGGCGCGGGCATCGTATTTCAGCATAAAGCGCTGGCCGTCGCCGCCGAGGAGATAGCCGCCGGAGCCGCGCAGGCCTTCCTCGAGCACCGTCCCGGTCATGCGCGTGCCCGTGCCCGCGAGGAGGCCCGTCGGGTGGAACTGCACCATTTCGATGTCGCGGAGCGCGAGCCCTGCCTTGAGCGCCATCGCGAGGCCGTCGCAGGACTTGTCTCCGGAGGGCGTGTGGTACTTGTACATGGTGGGCCCGCCGCCGGTCGCGAGCAGAACCGCGCGCGCCTCGACGAAGACGAGCTCGCCGCTACGCATGTCGATCGTGAGCACGCCCGCGATGCGCCCGCCGCCCTTGGCTGGAACGAGCGCGATCGCCCGATGCTCCTCGAGCCGCTCGATCCCGCGCGCCCATACCTGCTCGGCGAGGCGGTTGATGATCTCGATCCCCGTCAGGTCGCCCTTGTGCACGGTGCGGTCGAAGGTCTGGCCGGCGAAGGCCTTCTGGTGAATCGTGCCGTCGGGATTGCGGTCGAAGTAGCAGCCGAGCTCGTTCTCGAGCTCGCGGATGCGCTGCTGCGCCACCGTCACGAGGGTCCAGGCGAGGTCCTGGTCGTTGAGCCAGGCGCCGCCCTCGATCGTATCCATGAAATGCCGCTCGGCGGAATCGCCGGGAGCGATCGCGACGTTATAGCCGCCCTGGACCATGCGGGTGCAGCCGCACTTGCCGAGGAGGCCCTTGACCGCGACGGTGATGGAAAGCCCAGGGGCGGCCTTCTTCGCATGGAGCGCCGCGAAGAGCCCGGCGCCGCCGCTGCCGAGGATGAGGATGTCGGTCCTGCGGCGCTTCATGCCTTGACGCCGATCGCAGCGAGCGCCTTGGCGCGCCGCTCGGCCGCGGTGGCGGCGACGGCGTCGTAGAGGCTGTCGCCATGGCTGTCCATCGCCACCAGCAGCGGCCCGAAGCCCTTGATCCCGAAGCGCCAGAGGCTCTCGGGGTTGAGGTCGTCGAGGTCGACGTCCTCTATCGCGGTGATCCAGGTGCTCTCGAGCGCCGCCGTGCCGCCGATGATCGCGAGATAGGCGCCGCCCAATTCCTGGAAGGCGCGCTTCGAGGCCGCGCCGAGCCCGCCTTTGCCGATGATGAGGCGGACGCCATGTTGCTCCATCAGTGGCCGCGTGAAGCGTTCCATGCGCGCGCTCGTGGTGGTGCCGACGCAGATCGACTGGTAGCCCGCCGGAAACTCGTTCGAGACCGGAACTTTCTTGACGTTGGGTGCGGTGTGGATGACCGCGTGCCCGCGCAGGTCGAAGCGCGTCCTGCGGCCGCGATCGAACATGTGGATGAGCGTGGCGTCGCGGATGCCGAAGAGCGTGCGCTCGAGCGTCACGGTGTCGCCGACGCGGAGCAGGCGCACCTGCGCCTCCGTGATGGGCATGTCGAGCGTGTGGTGGGTCATGGGCTCAGGTCCCGATCTCGATGCCCGTGGGTCGGATGGTCGCGACCGCCCGGCGCGCGGAATGGCATTGGATGTTGACGGCGACGGGATTCATGGTGATGTGCGTCGCCGCGATCTCCACATGGACGGCGAAGGCGGTCGCGTCGCCGCCGAGCCCCTGCGGGCCAATGCCGAGGCTGTTGACGGCCTGGCTCAGCTCGCGCTCGAGTTGCGCGCCCTCGGGGTCCTCGCAGACGCTGCCGAGCGGCCGGGTCGCCGCGATCTTCGCGAGGTGCATGCAGAGGTCCGAGGTGCCGCCGACGCCGACGCCGACGATGGTGGGCGGACAGGTTTTGCCGCCGGCGTCGAGCACGCAATCGATGACGAAAGTCTTCACCGCGTCGACACCGTCGGCTGGAATCGCCATCTTCAGCCAGGAATTATTTTCCGAGCCGCTGCCTTTCGGAATCATTTCGATCGACAGCGTGTCGGCCTCGTCCGAAAAATCTACGTTGATGACCGGCACGAGCCGCCCGCACGACGTATGCTCGTTCTTGCGCGTAACCGGGTGCACCACGCTCGAACGCAATGGGTGTTCCTTCGTGGCCCGCGCACAGCCGGCCGCGATCGCCTCCTTCAGCGCATGTCCGTCCACTTCCACGCCGCGTCCGATCACGACGTTATAGATCGGAATGCCCGTGTCCTGGCACAGGAGGTTGTTGGTGTCTTCGGCAACCTTGATGTTCCGTATCATCGTGCCCAGCACCGACTTGCCGGTCGCGTCGGTCTCCGTCGCATCGAGCCGCGCAAACCCCTGCTTGATGTCGGGCGGCAACAGCTTCAATGCGCGGATATAGAGTTCCTTGCACGCTTCTTCGACTTGCTTCAGATCGACTTTCATATCCAATCCCAAAATCCAGTGTCCCGCCTGGAAAACCCGG
>DATKNV010000026.1:0-7169 GCA_035541215.1 Allostellaceae bacterium
ACCCGCGTTCACCGCATCATCAAGGGAGGCTCGAGATGAAACCCCGTAATTCCCGCAGCAAGCCGTCGCTGATCCTCACCCGCCGCCGCCTGATCCAGGCGGCTGCCGCCACCGGCGTCGCGAGCATGATCGGCCCGCGCGCCGCGCATGCGGCGGGCCGCTGCGTCGTCGGCACTTGGGGCGGCGACTATCAGAATCTCATTCAGAAGAACATCGTGCCGCTGATGCCCAAGGACATCGAGGTCATCTACGACACCGGGAACGATTCCCCGCGCAAGACCAAGATGCTCGCGGAGAAGCCGCTGCCGCGCGGCACCATGGACATCTCCGCCCTCTCGCGCGCGGGAAGCTTCGAGATGTACAAGGCGGGGACGCTGCTGGAGATCGACTTCGGCAAGCTCCCGAGCGCCAAGAACATCCTCGCGAAGGTCAAGGTGCCCTACGCGATCCCGCACATCTATTCCGGCCGCGTCATCCTCTACAATCCGAAGTTCATCACGGAAAAGCCGACCTCCTACAACGATCTCTGGAACCCGAAATACAAGGGCAAGATCGGCGTGATCGACATCCAGTATCAGACCACGATCGAATCGGCGGCGATGATCGCCGGCGGCAGCATGAGCAACTACGAGCCCGGCAAGGCGAAGCTCATGGAGCTCAAGAAGCTCGACGTGAAGGTCGTACCCACCAACGAGGCGATGGCCCAGGCGCTCAAGACCGAGGACATCTGGATGTGCATCATGTGGAAGGCGCGCGGCGTCATGTGGCAGAACGCCGGCGTCCCCATCGAGATCGCCGCGCCCAAGGAAGGCGTCGTGCTCTACATCTCCGACTTCACGATTCCCAAGAACTCCCCGAACAAGGAGAACGCCTACGCCTTCATGGAGGCGATGCTCAATCCGAAGGCGCAAGAGGGCTTCATCGACGACATGGGCTACAACCCCACCGTCGAGAACGTCGAGCTCGCGAGCGCCACCGCGAAGCGCGTGGGCTTCACGAAGGAAGAGGCCGCCAACCTCGTGCTGCAGGACTACGACTATCTCGCCAAGAATGACGCCCAGCTCAAGGAGTGGTGGGATAAGGAGTTCAAGGCCTAGAGATGAATTGGGCGCACACCCTCACCCTCCCATGGCTTCGCCATGGGCCCCAACCCTCTCCCACCTTCGGTGGGAGAGGGACGATATGACCCCTCTCCCGCTACGCGGGAGAGGGTTGGGGCCCGCGCGAAGCGCGGGAGGGTGAGGGTCGGCAACGCATGCGCGCTGCGACAGGCTTCTCCCGAATAACCGCCTCCGCGATGATCGGCCCGGCCACCATCGTCGTCGTCATGCTGCTCGTCCTCCCCCTCCTCCTCCTCCTCCGCTACAGCCTCAACCGCTTCATCCCGGGACAGTTCATGGTGGAGGCGGTGACGGCGGAGAACTACCTCAAGGTCTTCTCCGACCCCTATTACCGGAACGTCCTCTTCGTGACCGCGGGGATCGCGGCGCTCTGCACGCTGCTCTGTCTCGCGATCGCCTATCCCGCGGCCTACCTGCTCGCGCGCACGCGCTCGCGCCACAAGAGCTGGCTCATCCTGCTGGTGGTGATGCCGCTCTTCGTGGGAAATGCCGTGCGCGCCGCCGGCTGGATCGTCGTCTTCGGGCAGCGCGGTGCCTTCAACTCGGCGCTGCAATGGCTCGGGATCATCGACGCGCCGCTCACGATCATGTACACGCCGCTCGCGGTGATCGTGGCGATCACGGGCTTCAACCTGCCTTTCATGGTGCTGACGCTGCAGAGCGTCCTCGAGGGCATCGATCCCGCGCTCGAGGAGGCGGCGCTCGGCATGGGAGCGCCGCCGCTCACGGCATTCCGCAAGGTGACGCTCCCGCTCTCGCTCCCGGGCGTGGTCGCGGGCTCCATGCTCTGCTTCATTCTCGCGATGAACGCTTATGCAACGCCCGTGCTGCTGGGCGGTCCGCGCTTCCAGATGATGGCGCCGCTGGTCTATACCCAGATCTCGGAGCAGGCGAATTGGCCGCTCGGCGGCGCGCTCGCGTTCGTGCTGATGATCGCGACCTTGCTGCTGACGGTCGGCGCCAATACCCTGGTGCAGCGCCGCTACCGCAGGCGCGGAGTATTGTGATGGACGGGAACGCAATCATCGTCGAGAGCCCCGCCGACTGGCGCGGGCCCGAGATTATGGCGCGGTGGGATTGGATCCACCGCTTTACCGCCGCGGAGATCGCGGAGCTCGATGCCGCGCACGAGACCGCACGGCGCCGCGGCAAGACGCTCTCGACGCTCACCGCGGAGGATTTTCCGCTGCCGACGCTCCGGCCGGTTTTGGAGCGCGCGCTCGAGGCGCTGGAGAACGGGCCGGGCATCCAGCACTTCCGCGGCTTCCCCGCACTCGACTACCCGAAGGAGGCGCTGCGGCTCATCTATTGGGGGATCGGCAAGCATTTGGGCACGGCCGTCTCGCAGAGCAAGGACGGCGATCTCCTCGGCGACGTCCGCGATTTCGGCGCCGACATCAAGACGCCCACGGGGCGCGGCTATCGCAGCAAGCAGGAGCTCGTCTTCCACGCGGATTCCTGCGACGTCGTGGGGCTGATGGTGCTGCGCACCGCGCGGGAAGGCGGCCTCAGCAAGGTCGCGAGCTCGGTCGCGGCCCACAACGAGATCGCACGCCGCCGGCCCGACCTGCTGGAGGTCCTCTACCGGCCCTTCCATTGGAGCTGGCAGGGACAGGAGGCGCCGGGCGACCCGCCCTTCTATCTCCAGCCGATCTTCAGCCGGCATCTGGGCCGCCTCTCCTGCCGCTTGATCCGCGCTCACATCGAATCGGCGCAGCGCTTCCCCGAAGTGCCGCGGCTCGCCCCGGAGCAGATCGAGGCGATGGATCTTCTCGACGCGATCGTGGGGGACGAGACCTTCCACCTCTCCATGATGTTCGAGCCCGGCGACATCCAATTCCTCAACAACCACGTCTGCCTGCACGCCCGCACGGCATTCGAGGATTGGCCCGAGCCCGACCGCAAGCGGCATCTGCTGCGCATGTGGCTCTCCGTCGCGAACAGCCGCGAGCTCAGCCCGCTGATGTCCGCGATCTACCGGGACCGGCGTCCGGGCGTCGTCCGCGGCGGCTTTCCCTCGCGCACGGGGAGCCACCGCTACGAGACGCCCGGCGGCGCCGGATAGCGATGCGCGACTACGTCGAGCGGCTCGTCGCGCGCGGGGAGATGCGCATCGTCGAGCGCGAGGTCGATCCCCGCCACGAGCTCGCGGCGGTGACGAAGCTCTCCCAGGCGGAGAGCGAGCTCCCGATCCTGTTCCGCCGCGTCAAGGGCAGCGCCTTTCCGGTCGTCACCAATCTCTACGGCAGCCGCGCGCGCCTCTGCGAGATGATCGGCGCCGCCGATGCCAATTTTCCCCGGCGCTGGCTCGAGCTCAAATCGGGCATGCGTCCCAGCGCCTCGGAGTTCCTGCGCCCCGTCGCCAAGCCCGCCGATCTTCGAGCCGGGCGTCTTTCCGATCTGCCGCAGGTCGTCTACTGGGAGCGCGATGCCGCGCCCTACATCACCTCCGCGATCTATCTCGCGAAGGAGCCCGACACCGGCGTCGCCAATCTCTCCTTCCATCGCTCCATGTACGTGAGCGACGGAGAGCTCCGCATCCGCCTCGGCACCACGCACGACCTCACGCGCTATCAGGCGAAAGCGGAGGCGCGCGGCGAGGCCTTGCCCGCGGCGCTCCTCATCGGCACGGCCCCCGACATCTTCCTCGCCGCCGCGGCCTCGCTCCCCTACGAGACCGATGAGCTCTCGGCAGCGGCGCAGATCCGCGGCCGTCCCGTCGAGATGCGGCCCTGCGAGACCATCGACCTCATGGTGCCCGCGGACACCGAGATCGTCGTCGAAGGCGAGATCCTCCCGCACGTGCGGCGGCCGGAAGGGCCCTTCGGCGAGTTCATGGGCTATTACGTGCCTGAGGGCGACAACCACGTCTTCCGCGTGACGCATGTGAGCTGGCGCGAGAATGCGCTCTATCACGGGCTCCTCTGCGGGTCGCCCGAGGACCTGCGGCCCCTCGAGGAGGCGACCGCGGCGCGCATCTACGAGCATCTCCAGAAGCAGGTGCCGGGCGTCCGCCGCGTCGCCGTGCACTCGGCCTTGCTCTGCACGGTCGTCGCCATCGAGCAGCGCTATGCCGGCCACGCGCGGCACGCGGCGCTAGCGGCGGTCGGCTCGCATCTCGACTACAACAAGTCCGTGATCGTCGTCGACGACGACGTGGACGTGCACGATCTCGACGACGTCTGGTGGGCGTTCCTGACGCGGGGACGCGCGGACACGCGCGTCACCGTCATCCCCGACGTGCCCGGCTTCTACCGGGATCCCCAGCGCGACCATTGGGGCCGTCTGCTCATCGATGCGACGAAGCCCCAGGACCGCGCCGGGGAGTTCGAGCGCCGGCGCATTCCCGGCGAGGACCGCATCCGCCTCGCGGATTATTTCGGCAAGCGATAACGCGGGGTCGACCGAGTGCTCCCTCAACTCGAGTCCCTCCTCGTCAACATGCTCGAGCAGGGATTCCTCTTCAGCTTCCTCGGCCTCGGCGTGCTCCTGACCTTCCGTTTCTTCCGCTTTCCCGACTTGACCGCGGAGGGCAGCTATCCCCTGGGCGGCGCGGTCGCGGCGACGCTGCTCGTCGGCGGCGTCAATCCCTATCTCGCGACTTTCGCCGCCGTCCTCGCGGGAGCCGCGGCCGGCACCGTCACGGCCCTCATCCACACGAAGCTCCGGATCAACAACATCATCGCGGGCATCGTCGTGATGACCGCGCTCTACACCGTGAACCTCCGCGTGATGGGGCGCGCCAACGTCTCGCTGCTGAGCACGCCCGGCGTCTTCGCGGACGTCGCGAGCGCGATGACCGCGCTGGGCGTGCCCATGCGGGAGGACGCAGCGACGACGATCGCCGCGACGCTCGTCCTGCTGATCGCGGTCGCGGCGGCGCTCGTCCTCTTCCTCCACACCGATCTCGGCCTCGCCGTGCGCGCGACCGGCGAGAACGAGACCATGATCCGCTCCCTCGGCGTCGATACCGACGGGACCAAGATGATCGGGCTCGCGATCTCCAACGGCGCGATCGCGCTCTCGGGCGCGCTCGTGGCGCAAAACCACGGCTTCGCCGACATCGGCATGGGGATCGGGATACTCGTGACCGGCGCCGCCTCCGTGCTGATCGGCGAGGCGATCTTCGGCGACCGCTCGATCGAGCGCTGGGTATTGGCGGCGATCGTGGGGGCGCTGCTCTACCGCCTGCTGGTGGCGGTGGCGCTCCGCGTCGGGCTCGAGCCCGTCGATCTCAAGCTCATCACGGCGGCGCTGCTGCTGGCGGCGCTCGCGGTGCCGCGCATTCGCGGCCGCCTGCTGCGGCGGTGACGGCATGCTCGTCCTCCGCAATCTCGCCAAGACCTTCCTCGCGGGCACGCCCAATGCCGCGACCGCCCTCGACGGCATCGATCTCGAGCTCCGCGACGGCGAGTTCGTGACGGTCATCGGCTCCAACGGCGCGGGGAAATCGACGCTGCTCAAGGCGATCGCCGGGCTCGTCGAGCCCGACCGCGGCAGCATCGAGCTCGACGGGCGCGACATCACCCGCGAGCCCGTCTGGCGGCGCGCCGCCCTCATCGGGCGTATTGCGCAAGACCCGCAGGAGAGCACCTGCGCCGCGATGACCATTGCCGAGAATCTCGCGATGGCCCTGAAGCGCGGTCAGCCCCGCGGCCTGCGCCGCGCCGTGACGCCGGCGCTCCGGGAGCGGTTCCGGGCGGCGCTCGCGGAGGTGGGCCTCGGCCTCGAGGGCAGGCTCGATGCGCGCCTAGGCACGCTGTCGGGCGGGCAGCGCCAGGCAATTGCGCTCCTGATGGCGACGCTCACGCATCCGCGCCTGCTGCTCCTCGACGAGCACCTCGCAAGCCTCGATCCCAAGACCGGCGAGGCCGTGATGGCAATGACCGCAGGGATCGTCGCGGCGGGCCAGCTCACCACCCTCATGGTCACGCACAACATGCAGGAGGCGATCCGCTGGGGGAGCCGTCTCGTGATGATGCATGCGGGGCGGATCATCCTCGACGTCGCCGGCGCGGAGAAGCCGCAGCTCACCGTCGCCGCGCTCGTCGAGAAATTCCACCAGGCGAGCCGCTCTGCGCTTGCGGAGGATCGCCTGCTTTTGACGCCGTAGCACCCGCCGACCTACCATCGCGGCGGGGATAGGATCGGGAGGATCGGGTCATGCGCATGTTGAAGCTCGGACTATGGTCTTTGTGTGCGCTGCTGCTGGCGGGGGCCGGCGCGGCATGGGCGCAGCAGGCGGCAGCGCCCGAGCCCGGCCGCACCTACCACGTGGGCTTCTCGCAGATCGTCGATCACCCCGCGCTCAACGAGACCCGGCGCGGTTTCGTCGACGGCCTGAAGCAGGCGGGCTTCGTCGAGGGCAAGAACCTCGACTTCCAGGTCCTGATCGCGCAAGGCGATGTCGGCAATGCCCGCAACATCGCGGAGAAATTTCTCGCGGATAAAGTCGACCTGATGGCGCCCTGCACCACGCCCAACGTGCAGGCGACGATCCGCGTGGCGCAGGGCTCGACGATCCCGGTTGCCTTCGGCTGCGTCACCAACCCCGTCGAGGCCGGCATCCTGAAATCCCTGGATCAGCCGACCGGCACCAACGTCACGGGCATCTACGGCATCCCGCCGGTCGAGCAGATGTTCGAGATCCTGCTGCAGATCAAGCCCGACGCCAAGACGATCGGCACGATCTACAACGCCTCGGAATCGAATTCCGTGGTGATCAACAAGCTCGCCAAGGCCGAGGCGGCGAAGCGCGGCTTGGGCTGGGTCGAGGTGCAGGTCGCCTCGAGCGCGGAGGTCAAGGCCGCGATCGAATCCCTGGTGGGCCGCGTCGACACGCTGCTGATGCCGCAGGACAACACCGTCGCATCCGCTTTCGACGCCGTGGTGAAGGTCGCACGCGACAACAAGCTCCCGCTCTTCTCGCTCGACACCTCGACCGTCGAGCGCGGCGCCATCGCCTCCTATGCGCAGAACCAGTATCAGACCGGCGTCGATTGGGCGACCGAGGTGGCGGTGCCGATCCTCCTGGGCCGCAACCCCGGC
>DATKNV010000027.1:0-31033 GCA_035541215.1 Allostellaceae bacterium
GGAGAATGCCGGCGAGGATGACCGAGCCTGCCGTCGGTGCCTCGACGTGAGCGTCGGGCAGCCAGGTATGCACCGGCCACATCGGCAGCTTCACCGCGAAGGACGCGAGGAAGGCGAACCACAGCCATGTCTGCAGGCCCACCGGGAAGCCGAATTTCAAAAGCTCAGGGATTTCGGTCGTGCCCGCCTGCCAGTAGAGCGCCATGATGGCGAGCAGCATCAGCACGGAGCCGAGCAGCGTGTAGAGGAAGAACTTGAAGCTCGCATAGACGCGGCGCGGCCCGCCCCAGATGCCGATGATGAGAAACATCGGGATCAGGCCGCCCTCGAAGAACAGGTAGAACAGCACGAGGTCGAGCGCCGAGAAGGTGCCGACCATCAGCGTCTCGAGCGCGAGGAAGGCGATCATGTACTCGGGGACGCGGCTCTTGATCGAAGTCCAGCTGGCGAGGATGCAGAGCACGGTCAACAGCGTCGACAGCAGGATGAAGAACAGCGAGATGCCGTCGATCCCCATGTGGTAGTTGATGTGGTACTGCGGCAGCCACTGCGAGCGCTCGACGAACTGGAAGTCCGCCGATGTCGGATCGAAGAGCGCCCAAAGCCAGAGCGAGACCACGAAGGTGATGAGCGAGGTCCAGAGCGCGATGAAGCGCGCCTGGCTCGCGACACGCTCGCCCTCGCCGCGCAGGAGCAGGATCCAGACCGCGCCGACGAGGGGCAGGAAGGTGGTGAGGCTCAGCCAGGGCAGGTCGTGCATGGCGTGCTCCTCATTTCACCTTGTAGACGATATAGGCGAGATACCACGACACCAGCAGCACGACGCCGACGAGCATTGCGAAGGCGTAGTGATAGACGTAGCCGGTCTGGATGCGGCTCGTGCCCGCGGCCGCGTGCTGCGTCGTGCTGGCGATGCCGTCGGGGCCGAGCCCGTCGATCACCGCGCCATCGCCGCCCTTCCAGAGCCCGAAGCCCACGAGCATCGCGCCGCGCACGAAGATGAAATCGTAGAGCTCGTCGAAGTACCATTTGTTCAAAAGGAACAGGTACAGCGGCCGGAAGCGCGCCGCGACCAGCGCGGGGATGCCGGGGCTCGAGATGTACGCGAGATAGGCGACGGCGATGCCGCCGAGCGCCATTACCAGCGGCAAGTAGGAAACGAAGGCCGACACGTGATGCGCGGCCTCGATGCTCCCATGCTGGGGCAGCACCAGGATCGCCTCGCGCCAGAACTGCTCCCTGCCCTCGCCGACGAAGCTGTCATAGCCGATCCAGCCCGCGGCGATGGCACCCGCCGCCAGCACGAAGAGCGGCAGGATCATCACCATCGGCGATTCGTGCACGTGATGCATGGTCTCGTGATCGGCGCGCGGCTCGCCGTGGAAAGTCATGAAGAGAAGCCGCCAGGAGTAGAAGGCCGTCAGGAACGCCGCGACCGTGCCCATGACGAAGGCGTAGAGGCCGACACCGCTACCGGAGGCCCAGGCCGCCTCGAGGATCATGTCCTTCGAGAAATACCCCGCGAAGGGCGGGATGCCCGCGAGCGCGAGGCTTCCGATCCACATGAGGACGTAGGTGATCTTGATGAGCCGCCATATGCCGCCCATCTTGCGCATGTCCTGCTCCCCGGACATCGCGTGGATCACCGAGCCCGCGCCCAGGAAGAGCAGAGCCTTGAAGAAGGCGTGGGTCGCGAGGTGGAAGATCGAGGCCGAATAGGCCGAGACTCCCGCGGCGAAGAACATGTAGCCGAGCTGGCTGCAGGTGGAATAGGCGATCACGCGCTTGATGTCGTTCTGCGTGACGCCGACCGTCGCGGCGAAGAGCGCGGTCGTGCCGCCGATCACCACCACGACCGCAAGCGCGGTCGGCGCGAATTCGAAGAGCGGCGAGAGCCGCGCCACCATGAAGACGCCCGCGGTCACCATGGTCGCGGCGTGGATGAGCGCCGAGACCGGCGTCGGGCCCTCCATCGCGTCCGGCAGCCAGGTGTGGAGGCCGATCTGCGCGGACTTTCCCATGGCGCCCACGAAGAGGAGGATGCAGGTGACCGTGAGCGCATTCACCTGCCAGCCCAGGAAATCGATGGTGAGGTCGACCTGCTGGGGTGCCGCGTGGAAGACGTCGCCGAAATGCAGGCTGCCGAAAATCTGATAGACCGCGAAGACGCCGAGCGCGAAGCCGAAATCGCCGACGCGGTTCACCACGAAGGCCTTTATCGCCGCGGCATTGGCGCTGGGCCGGTCGTACCAGAAGCCGATCAGGAGATAGGAGACGAGGCCGACACCCTCCCAGCCGAAGAAGAGCTGGACGAAATTCTCGGCCGTGACCAGCGTCAGCATGAAGAAGGTGAAGAGGCTCAGATAGCTCATGAAGCGCGGGATCGAGGGATCCTCGGCCATGTAGCCCACGGAGTAGATGTGGATCATGGCGGAGACCACGCTAACCACCATCACCATGACCGCGCTCAGCGTGTCGAATTTGAGCGCCCATTCCACCTGGAGCTTGCCGGCGTCGATGAAGGTGAAGAGCGGGGTGATGAATTCGTTCCCGCCTATCGCCACCTGGAAGAAGAGGATGACGCCGAGAACGCCGGAGAGGCACATGGCGGCGCAGGTCACGACCTGCGCGCCGCGGTCTGTGATCCAGCGGCCGAAGAAGCCCGCGATGAAGGCGCCGAGCAGCGGCAAGAATACGGCAGCGACCGACACCGGCTTATCCCTTCATGAGGTTGATGTCTTCGACCGCGATGGTGCCGCGGTTGCGGAAGTAGACCACGAGGATCGCAAGCCCGATCGCGGCCTCCGCCGCCGCCACCGTCAGCACGAACATCGCGAAGACCTGGCCCACGAGATCGTGCAGGTAATGCGAGAAGGCCACGAAGTTGATGTTTACCGCGAGCAGCATCAGCTCGATCGACATCAGGATGACGATCACGTTCTTGCGGTTGATGAAGATGCCGAGGATCCCCAGCGTGAAGAGCGCGATGGCGACGCCGAGGTAATGCCCGAGCCCGATCTCCAGGAACATCGCTAGACCCCCTCTCCCGGACGGACCTTCACGAGCTCGATCGTCTCGCGCCGGGCGCGGGCGATCTGGGTCGCGATTTTCTGCCGCCGCACGTCCTCGCGCGCGCGTAGCGTGAGCACGATCGCGCCGATCATCGCCACCAGCAAGATCACGCCCGCGGCCTGGAAGGCGTAGACGTAGCGCGTATAGAGAAGCTGTCCCAGCGCCACGGTGTTCGAGACCGCATCGCTCGCGGGCGCGGAGATCGTGGTCTTGACGGGCTCGCCGGGGCTCCAGCCCGCGACCAGCACGAGGAAGAGCTCGCAGAGCAGCACGAGGCCGATGAGTCCCCCGACCGGCAGATAGCGCTGGAAGCCCTGGCGGAGCTCGACGAAGTTGATGTCGAGCATCATCACCACGAAGAGGAAGAGCACCGCGACGGCGCCCACATAGACCACCACCAGGATCATCGCCAGGAATTCGGCACCGAGCAGCACGAAGAGTCCCGCCGCGTTGAAGAATGCGAGGATCAGGAACAGTACGGAATGCACGGGATTGCGCGCGGTGATCACCATGGCGCCGGAGGCGACGGCCACTACCGCGAACATCCAGAAGGCGAGCGCCTGAACGATCATTCTGCGCCGCTCCTAGCGATAAGGCGCGTCGAGCGCGAGGTTCTGCGCAATCTCGGCCTCCCAGCGGTCGCCGTTCGCGAGGAGCTTTTCCTTGTTGTAGAAGAGCTCCTCACGGGTCTCGGTCGCGAACTCGAAATTGGGGCCCTCGACGATCGCATCGACCGGGCAGGCCTCCTGGCAGAAGCCGCAGTAGATGCACTTGGTCATGTCGATGTCGTAGCGCGTGGTGCGGCGGCTCCCGTCCTCGCGCGGCTCGGCCTCGATCGTGATCGCGAGCGCGGGGCAGACGGCCTCGCAGAGCTTGCAGGCGATGCAGCGCTCCTCGCCGTTGGGATAGCGGCGGAGCGCATGCTCGCCCCGGAAGCGCGGCGAGATCGGCCCCTTCTCATAGGGGTAGTTCACGGTCACGGGCTTGCGGAAGAGGATGTATTTGAGCGTGAGCCAGAGGCCGCCGGCGATCTCCGCGAGCAGCAGGCTCCGCGCGGTGCGGTCGAGCGATGCCATGAGTCAGGCCCTCCCTTCGGGAGCGAGGATGCGCGCGGTCATCTCGGGACCCATCCCGTTGCGACCAAAACGCCCGCGGTGCCCACGAGCCAGGCAAGCGAGAGCGGCAGGAACACCTTCCAGCCGAGCCGCATGAGCTGGTCGTAGCGGTAGCGCGGGAACGTCGCGCGCACCCAGAGGAAGCAGAAGCACATGAAGCCGATCTTGAGCGCGAACCAAAACATGGCCCAGGCGTGGCCCGGGAGGCCCTCGAAGGGCGCCAAGTTGAAGGGCGCGAGCCAGCCGCCAAGGAAGAGGATGCTGGTCATTGTGCTGACCAGGATCATGTTCGCGTACTCGCCCAGGAAGAACAGCGCGAAGGCCATTGAGGAGTATTCGACGAAGTAGCCCGCGACCAGCTCGGATTCGCCCTCGACGAGGTCGAAGGGCGAGCGGTTGGTCTCGGCGAGGCCGGAGACGAAGAAGACCACCGCCATCGGGAAGAGCGGGACGACGTACCAGATGTGGCGCTGGGATTCGACGATCGCGGTCAGATTGAGCGAGCCCGCGCAGAGCAGCACGGTCACGATCACGAAGCCGATGGAGACCTCGTAGGAGACCATTTGCGCTGCCGAGCGGAGCGCGCCGAGGAAGGCGTATTTCGAATTCGAAGCCCAGCCCGCCATGATGATGCCGTAGACGCCGAGCGAGCTGATCGCGAAGAGATAGAGGATGCCGACGTTGATGTTCGCGAGGACGAGGCCGGTGTCGAAGGGGATCACCGCCCAGGCGATGAGGCTCAGCGTGAAGGTCAGGATGGGCGCCGCGATGAAGACGACGGGATTGGCGCCGCTCGGCACCACCGTCTCCTTCATCAGGAGCTTGAGCCCGTCCGCGAATGGCTGGAACAGGCCGAAGGGACCCACGACGTTCGGGCCTTTCCGGAGCTGCGCCCAGGCCAGGATCTTGCGTTCCCAATAGGTGAAGTAGGCGACCGCGAGCAGCAGCACCACCGTGATGGCGAGGACCCCGACCACCACGCGGACGATCAGGAAACTCCAGATGAAGGCGAGAAGATCAAGCATGGGTGCCGGTCTTCGCCGCGGGCGCTTGACGGGCCGCCGCCGCATCCGCGCACGCCTTCATGGTCGGGGAGGCGCGGCTGATCGGGTCGGTGCGGTAGAAATCCGCGATCGGATAGGCGAAAGGCTGCGCCTCAACCGCGCCGTCCTTTCCGAAGCCACCCCACGGCGCCGGGATCACGGCGTCGATGCGGGCGAAGACCGGGCTCGCCTCCGCCAGTCGCCGCCTGAGCTGTGCCAGTGAGTCGTAAGGGAGCTTGCGGCCGAGGCTCTCGGAGAGGGCGCGCAGGATCTTCCAGTCCTCGCGGGCCTCGCCCGGCGGGAAGACGGCGCGGCGTCCCTGCTGCACGCGGCCCTCGGTGTTGACGTAGGTCGCATTCTTCTCGGTATAGGCGGCACCCGGCAGGATCACGTCGGCGCGATGAGCGCCGGCATCGCCGTGATGGCCCTGATAGATCACGAAGGTGGTGACACCGAGCCGGCGTGTGTCGATCTCGTCGGCGCCGAGGAGATAGACGGCCTCGATCTCGCCCTTGGATGCGCCCTCGAGGATGCCCGCGACGTCGCGCCCGCCCTGCCCCGGCACGAAGCCGAGATCGAGCCCGCCGACCCGCGCGGCGGCCATGTGCAGGACATTGAACCCGTTCCAGCCCTCGCGGACGAAGCCGTGGATCTCCGCGAGCTTGCGGGCGCGCGCGAGGATCGCGGCGCCTTCGCGGCGCCGGAGTGCCCCCTGCCCCAGGATCAGCATCGGCGACTTCGCGGCCTTGAGCGTCTCGCTCCAGGCGTGGCTACCGGAGATCAGCGCGTCCAGCGCATCGGGACCGCTGCCCAGCATCGTCACGGGATAGGTGAGGTCGAGCGCCGGCCCGATGGCGCCGACCTTGAACTTCCCCTGCAGCCAGCGCTTACGGAGCCGCGCATTGACGATTGCGGCCTCGTGGCGGGGATCGGTGCCGATGAGGAGGCAGAGGTCCGCCTTCTCGATCCCGGCGATACCGGTGTTGAAGAGATATCCCGCGCGGCAGGCGGGATCGAGCGCAGCGCCGTCCTGCCGGCAATCGATGTTTGGGGAGCCTAGCGCGGTCATCAGCTCCTTGAGCGCGAGCATCGCTTCGGCATCGGCGAGGTCGCCGGCGATGGCGGCGACGCGATTGCCCGCCACACCCTTGAGCCGCGCCGCGATCGCGTCGAACGCCTCGCGCCAGCTCGCCTCGACGAGCTTGCCGCTCTTGCGGAGATACGGCCGATCGAGGCGGCGTCGCGTCAGGCCGTCGACGGCGTAGCGCGTCTTGTCGTTGATCCACTCCTCGTTCACGTCCTCGTTGAGGCGCGGCAGGACGCGGAGCACCTGGGCGCCTCGGGCATCGACGCGGATGCTGCTGCCGACGGCGTCGAGCACATCCACGGACTCCGTGCGCCGGAGCTCCCAGGGGCGCGCGACGAAGGCATAGGGCTTCGAGGTGAGCGCGCCCACGGGGCAGAGATCGATGATGTTGGCGGAGAGCTCCGAGGAGAGCGATTTCTCCACGTAGGTGTCGATCTCCATGTGCTCGCCGCGGCTCACCGCGCCGAGCTCCTCCACGCCCGCGACCTCCGTGATGAAGCGGATGCAGCGGGTGCAGTGGATGCAGCGGTTCATCTCGGTCTTCACGAGCGGACCGAAATCCTTCTCCTTGACCGCGCGCTTCACCTCGACGTAGCGGCCGCGGTCGAAGCCGTAGGCCATCGCCTGGTCCTGCAGGTCGCACTCGCCGCCCTGGTCGCAGATCGGGCAATCCAGGGGGTGATTGATCAGCAAGAACTCCATGACGCCGTGCCGCGCCTTGCGCGCGCGCTCGGACTCCGTGTGCACGACCATGCCGTCGGCCGCGGGCATGCAGCAGGAGGCAACGGGCTTCGGCGACTTCTCGATGTCGACGAGGCACATGCGGCAGTTGCCGGCGATCGAGAGGCGTTGGTGATAGCAGAAATGCGGGATCTCGATGCCGAGCTGCTGCGCGGCCTGGAACACCGTGGTGCCCGGAGGGACCTCGACGGCCACGCCGTTGATGGTGAGCTTCGGCATCTCAGGCGGCCTTCTGCTTGGCGGCTTCGCGATACTGCCGGATCCGCGCCTCCATCTCCGGACGGAAATGGCGGATCAGACCCTGCACCGGCCAGGCCGCGGCGTCGCCGAGCGCGCAGATCGTATGGCCCTCGATCTCGTAGGAGACCTCGAGGAGCATGTCGATCTCCGCGACCTCGGCCTCACCCTTGACCATGCGCTGCATCACCCGCCAGAGCCAGCCCGTGCCCTCGCGGCAGGGCGTGCACTGGCCGCAGCTTTCGTGCATGTAGAACTTCGAGAGCCGCGCGATCGCCTTGATGATGTCCGTGGACTTGTCCATCACGATGACGGCGGCTGTCCCGAGGCCGCTCTTCACGTCGCGAAGGCTGTCGAAGTCCATGAGGACGGTGTCGCAAATGGATTTCGGAAGCACCGGCACGGAGGAGCCGCCGGGGATGATGCCCAGCAGATTGTCCCAACCGCCGCGCACGCTGCCCGCATGCTTCTCGATGAGCTCCTTGAGCGGAATGCCCATGGCCTCCTCGACGTTGCAGGGGCGTTCGACGTGGCCGGAGATGCAGAAGACCTTAGTGCCGCTGTTCTTGGGCCGCCCGATCCCCGCGAACCAGGCGGCACCCCGACGCAGGACCGTCGGGATCACCGCGATGGTCTCGACGTTGTTGACGGTCGTGGGGCAACCATAGAGGCCGACGGCCGCGGGGAATGGCGGCTTGTTGCGGGGCTGGCCCTTCTTGCCCTCGAGGCTCTCGAGAAGCGCCGTCTCCTCGCCGCAGATGTAAGCGCCAGCGCCGCGGTGGAGATAGAGCTCGAAAGCATAGCCGGAGCCGCAGGCGTTCGTGCCGACGAGACCCGCCGCATATGCCTCGTCGATCGCGGCTTGCAGGCGATGCGCCTCGTTCACGAACTCGCCGCGGATGTAGATATAGCAGGCATGCGCGCCCATCCCGACGCTCGCGAGGAGACAGCCCTCAATGAGCTTCTGCGGGTCGTTGCGGATGATGTCGCGGTCCTTGCAGGTGCCGGGCTCGGACTCGTCGGCGTTCACCACGAGATAGCAGGGCCGATCGCTGGTCTTGGGCATGAAGGACATCTTGAGCCCGGTCGGAAACCCCGCGCCGCCGCGACCGCGCAGGCCGGACTCCTTCACCTGCTCCACGATCCATTCGCGACCCTTGAGGACCAGATCCTTGGTGCCGGACCAATCGCCGCGAGCACGCGCGCCCGCGAGGCGCCAATCGTGCTCGCCGTAGAGATTGGTGAAGATCCTGTCCTTATCCGCGAGCATTCGGATCTCCCGCCGGAGCGATGTCGAAGAGTGTGGTCTTGCCGCCCTCGGGCGCCGAGCCCTGGCGCTTCCTGACGCTGCCGACCGGCGGCCGCTCGCCGCGCTTCAGCGCCTCGAGCAGCGCCTCCGTCGAGGCCGCGTCCAAGTCCTCGTAGAAGTCGTCGTTCACCTGGATGATCGGCGCGTTGACGCAGGCGCCGAGGCATTCGACCTCCATCATCGAGAACTTGCCGTCTGGCGTGGTCTCGCCCATGCCGATGCCGAGCTTGCGCTTGCAGGCGCTGACGACCTCGTCGGAGCCGCGCAGCCAGCAGGGCGTCGTCGTGCAGATCTGCAGCAGGTGCTTGCCCACGGGCTTCAGGTTGAACATCGTGTAGAAGGTCGCAACCTCGTAGATGCGGATGGGCGCCATGCCCAGCATCTCCGCAACGGCATCCATCGCCGCGCGCGGCAGCCAGTTGTCGTGCTGGCGCTGCGCCAGATCGAGCAGCGGCAGCACCGCGCTCGCCTGCCGGCCCGGCGGATACTTCGCCATGATCGCCTTGGCGCGCGCGAGGTTCTCCATCGTGAAGGCGAAGCTCTGGGGCTGCGCGACGGAAGTGCTGTCGGGAGCCGAGCTCATCGGTCGATGCTCCCGAAGACGATGTCCATGGAGCCGATGATCGCCACCACGTCCGCGAGCATGTGGCCGCGCCCCATGAAGTCCGTCGCCTGGAGAAAGGCGTAGTCGGGCGTGCGGATCTTGCAGCGGTAGGGGCGATTGCTGCCGTCGGAGACGAGATAGACCGCGAACTCGCCCTTGGGCGCCTCGACGGCGGTATAGGTCTCGCCCGCCGGCACGTGGTAGCCCTCGGTATAGAGCTTGAAGTGGTGGATGAGCGCCTCCATCGAGGTCTTCATCTCCGCGCGCGGCGGCGGAGTGACCTTCCGGTCGTTCACCACGACCGGGCCCGCGGGCATCTTCGCCAGCACCTGCTTCATGATGCGGAGCGACTGCCGCATCTCCTCCATGCGCACGAGATAGCGGTCCCAGCAATCGCCGTTCTTGCCCACGGGGATGTCGAAATCCATCTCGCCGTAGACCTCATAGGGCTGCGACTTGCGGAGATCCCAGGGCACGCCGGAGGCGCGGAGCATCGGCCCCGCGAGGCCCCAGTCGAGCGCGTCCTTGGCGCTGATCCGCCCGATGTCGACGGTACGCTGCTTGAAGATGCGGTTCTCCGTGAGCAGCGTCTCGAGATCGTCGAGCCGCTTCGGGAAGGTCTCGCAGAAGGCCGCGATGTCCTCGGCAAGTCCCGCGGGCATGTCCTGGTGCACCCCGCCCGGACGGAAATAGGCGGCATGGAAGCGCGCGCCCGAGACGCGCTCGTGGAACTCGAGCAGTCTCTCGCGCTCCTCGAAGCCCCAAAGCAGCGGCGTGGTCGCGCCCACGTCGAGCGCAAAGGCCGTCACGTTGAGGAGGTGATTGAGGATGCGCGTGATCTCCGCGTAGAGCGTGCGGATGTACTTGGCGCGCGGCGGCGCCTCGATCCCCAGGAGCTTCTCCACGCCGAGCGCAAAGGCATGCTCCTGGCACATCGGCGAGACGTAATCGAGGCGGTCGAAATAGGGCACCGCCTGCAGATAGGTCTTGTACTCGATGAGCTTCTCGGTGCCGCGATGGAGAAGGCCGATGTGCGGGTCCGCGCGCTCGACCACCTCGCCGTCCATCTCCAGCACCAGGCGCAGCACGCCGTGCGCCGCGGGATGCTGCGGCCCGAAATTCATCGTGAAGCTCTTGATCTGCGCTTCCGCGGGGCTCGCGGTCTTGGCGTCGCTCACGTCTTGCCCCCCTCCTTCGCCTTCTCGTCGCCGGGCAGGATCTGATTCATGCCTTCCCAGGGCGAGAGGAAGTCGAAGCTGCGGAACTCCTGCTTGAGCTTCACGGGCTCGTAGACCACGCGCTTGCGGTCCTCGTCGTAGCGGACCTCGACGTATCCCGTGAGCGGGAAATCCTTGCGCAGCGGATGCCCCTCGAAGCCGTAATCCGTGAGGATGCGGCGGAGATCGGGATGGTCGGAGAAGAAGATGCCGAAGAGGTCCCAGGCCTCGCGCTCGTACCAGCCGGCGGAGCTGAAGACGCCCGTAACTGAGGGCACGGGCTCGCTCTCGTCTGCCGCGACCTTCACGCGGATGCGGCGGTTGAGCTTTAGGCTCAGCAAGTTGTAGACAACCTCGAAGCGCTCGGGGCGCTCGGGATAGTCGACGCCGCAGAGATCGACGAGCATCTTGAAGAGGCAGCGGGGATCGTCGCGGAGGTAGGTGAGCGCGCGGACGATCGCCCCGCGCTTCACCCAGAGGATGAGCTCGCCCCGCACGATCTCCGTGCGGACCGCGTCCCCTTGCAGCGCGGCGGCGATCTGGTCGCCGTATTCCCTGAGCGCGTCTGTCATGCGTGACCGGCCTCGGGTAGCGTCAGCGGGCGAATACCCGCTGTCGTCGGATTTTCTTCTGAAGCTGGAGGACACCGTAGAGAAGCGCCTCCGCGGTGGGCGGGCATCCCGGCACGTAGATGTCGACCGGCACGATCCGGTCGCAGCCGCGCACGACGGAATAGGAATAATGATAGTAGCCGCCGCCATTGGCGCAGGAGCCCATGGAGATTACCCAGCGCGGCTCAGCCATCTGGTCGTAGACCTTGCGGAGCGCCGGTGCCATCTTGTTGGTGAGCGTGCCCGCGACGATCATCACGTCGGACTGGCGCGGGCTCGGGCGGAAGACGATGCCGAAGCGGTCGAGGTCGTAGCGGGCGGCTCCCGTGTGCATCATCTCGACGGCGCAGCAGGCAAGCCCAAAGGTCATCGGCCAAAGCGAGCCGGTCCGCGCCCAGTTCACGAGCTTGTCGAGCTCCGCCACGACGAAGCCCTTGTTCTGGATCTCGTCGGCCGCCCGCCTGAGGAGCGCGTCCTGATCCGTGCCCGGGGGCAGCGCGCCGGTGGTGTCCGCGCTCATTCCCATTCGAGCGCTCCCTTCCGCCACTCGTAGATGAAGCCTACCGTCAGCACGGCGAGGAACACCACCATCGACCAGAAGCCGAACATGCCGAGGCTTCCGAGCGAGACCGCCCAGGGGAACAGGAACGCCACCTCGAGGTCGAAGATGATGAAGAGGATGGCGACGAGATAGAAGCGCACGTCGAACTTGCTGCGGGCATCGTCGAAGGGCTCGAAGCCGCATTCGTAGGGCGAGAGCTTCTCGGAGTCCGGCTTCTGCCGCGCTACGACGTAGGAGGCAACCACCATCACCAGAGAGAGAGCGACGGCGATACCGAGAAACACGAGGATCGGCAGATATTCGCGCAACAATCCATCCATCGCGCGGCCCTCCTTGCACTCATCGGGGCGGAGATTTCGACGGCCGGTGATGGCGGGAGCGACGGGGCTCGAACCCGCGACCTCCGGCGTGACAGGCCGGCGCTCTAACCAACTGAGCTACGCCCCCGCAGCACTCGTTCCGCGGCGGCGACTAGTACCCCGCGCCCCCCGGGGTGTCAAGCATTGGAGACCCCGAATTCTGCGCTATTTTGCAAGGGCTTTGGCCGTCCCAGCGCGCTCGCGCGCAGCTGGTGGGCGATGAGGGATTCGAACCCCCGACATCCTCGGTGTAAACGAGGCGCTCTACCGCTGAGCTAACCGCCCGCGCCGGCCGCAACAAGGGTGTAGCGCCCGCGCCGGATTGCCGCAACCGCCGCCGCGCCGGATGCGAGAAGGGCCGGCTGTGCCCCCACACAGCCGGCCCCTCGGAATTCCAGGGGGTATCTCCGTCAGTTGACGGCGTCCTTGAGGCCTTTTCCCGCCTTGAACTTCGGCTGCATCGAGGCCGCGATCTTGATCTCGGCGCCGGTGCGGGGGTCGCGACCCGTCGAGGCCGCCCGCTTCTTCACGACGAAGGTGCCGAAGCCGACGAGGCGCACCTCCTCACCTTTCTTCAGCGAGCGGGTGATCGAATCGAACACCGCGTCAACGGCCTTGGCGGCATCGGCCTTCGTCAGCTCCGTGGCCGCCGCAACGGAATCTACGAGTTCATTTTTATTCACGAGCTAGCCCCCCTCCTGTTTCTTGCGCGGGTCGGTCGCGGAAACGCTGCGCTGATGACGGCTGAATGACCTTGAAGTTTAAATCCGCGATCTCCGAGGCGTCAATTGCGCAACGCCGAGAATCCCCAGCTTTTACGCATGGTCGCATGTGACAGCGTCGCACTGTCACAGAAAGCGCAAGGCCGCCGAATGCTCGGCGGCCTTGCCCGATTGGGTGAACGTCGCGCGCGAAGGCGTTGCGCCGTCAGTGCGTGATGACGCCGGGCTGCTCCGGCGCCGCCGGTTGCGGGAGTACGGGCTGCGCCGGCGCCGTCTCCTCGCTCCACTCGATCGGCACCAGCGGCCTAACCAACGCGTGCTTCAAGAGCTCGTCGAGCGAGGCCACCGGGACGATCTTGAGACCCTCCTTCACGTTGTCGGGGATCTCCGCGAGGTCCTTCTCGTTCTCCTTCGGGATCAGCACGGTGCTGAGCCCTCCGCGCAGCGCCGCCAGGAGCTTCTCCTTGAGGCCGCCGATGGGCAGCACGCGTCCACGCAAGGTGATCTCGCCGGTCATGGCGATGTCGCGCCGCACGGGGTTGCCCGTGAGGACGGAGACGATCGAGGTGACCATCGCGACGCCCGCCGAGGGCCCATCCTTCGGCGTCGCGCCCTCGGGCACGTGCACGTGGATGTCCTTCTTGTCGAAGAGCGTGGGCTTGATGCCGAATACGGCGCTCCGCGATTTCACATAGCTCTCAGCCGCTTGCACGGACTCCCGCATGACGTCGCCGAGCTTGCCGGTCGCGGTCACCTTGCCCTTGCCGGGCACGGTCACGGCCTCGATCGACAGGAGCTCGCCGCCGACCTCGGTCCAGGCGAGACCGGTGGTGACCCCCACGAGATCGGTCTCCTCGACCTCGCCGAAGCGGAAGCGGCGCACACCCGCGAACTTCTCGAGGTTCTTGGCCGAGATCGTGAGATGCTTGCGCTTCTTCATGGCGATCTCCTTGATCGCCTTGCGCGTCAAGTTCGCGATCTCGCGCTCGAGGTTGCGCACGCCCGCCTCCCGCGTGTAGTAGCGGATGAGATCGCGCAGCGCGTCCTCGGTGATCGACCACTCGCCCTTCTTGAGCCCGTGCTGCTTCACCTGTTTCGGGATCAAGTGCCGGCGCGCAATCTCCACCTTCTCGTCCTCGGTGTAGCCGGGGAGACGGATGAGCTCCATGCGGTCGAGGAGCGGCTGCGGCATGCGGAGTGTGTTCGCCGTGGTCACGAACATCACGTCCGAGAGGTCGTAATCCACCTCGAGGTAGTGATCGTTGAAGGTCGAATTCTGCTCCGGATCGAGCACTTCGAGCAGCGCCGAGGACGGATCGCCGCGCCAATCGGCGCCGAGCTTGTCCACCTCGTCGAGCAGGAAGAGCGGGTTCGAGGACTTCGCCTTCTTCATGCCCTGGATGACCTTGCCGGGCATGGAGCCGATGTAGGTGCGCCGATGGCCGCGGATCTCCGCCTCGTCGCGGACGCCGCCCAGCGACATCCGCACGAAGTTGCGCCCCGTGGCGCGCGCGATCGACTTGCCGAGCGAGGTCTTGCCGACGCCAGGCGGGCCCACGAGGCAGAGGATCGGCCCCTTTACCTTGCGCATGCGCTGCTGCACCGCGAGGTATTCGAGGATGCGCTCCTTCACCTTCTCGAGCCCGAAGTGGTCGGCGTTCAGCACCTTCTCCGCGCCCTTGATGTCGCGCTTGATCTTGGTGCGCACCTGCCACGGGATCGAGAGCATCCAGTCGAGGTAATTGCGCACGACCGTCGCCTCGGCCGACATCGGGCTCATGGTGCGGAGCTTCTTCACTTCCGCCAGCGCCTTGTCGCGGGCTTCTTTGGAGAGCTTCGTCTTGTTGACGCGCTCCTCGATCTCCGCGAGCTCGTCGCGGCCTTCCTCGCCCTCGCCGAGCTCCTTCTGGATCGCCTTGAGCTGCTCGTTGAGGTAATACTCGCGCTGCGTCTTCTCCATCTGGCGCTTGACGCGCGAGCGGATGCGCTTCTCGACTTGCAGCACGCCGATCTCGGCCTCCATGTAGCCGAACACCTTCTCCAGGCGCTCGGAGATGGTCTCGGTCTCCAGGAGCTCCTGCTTCTCCGGAATCTTCAGCGCCAAGTGCGAGGCGATGGTGTCCGCGAGCTTCGAGGGATCCTCGATCTGGTTGATCGAGACCAGCACCTCCGGCGGAATCTTCTTGTTGAGCTTGATGTACTGCTCGAACTGCGAGACCGCCGTGCGCGCGAGCGCCTCGAGCTCCTGCTGGTCGCCCGGCTTCTCCGCGATCGTCTCGCCATAGGCCTGGAAGAACTGCTCGTTCTCGGCGAAGCGGAGGATGCGCGCGCGCTGGCCGCCCTCGACCAGCACCTTGACCGTGCTGTCTGGGAGCTTCAGCAGCTGCAGCACCGTCCCCACCGTGCCGACGGAATAGATGTCCGCGGGGGTCGGGTCGTCTTGCGCCGCGTTCTTCTGGGTGACGAGCAGGATCTGCTTGTCGTCCTTCATCACGTCCTCGAGCGCCTTCACGGACTTCTCGCGGCCGACGAAGAGCGGCACGATCATGTGCGGGAAGACGACGATGTCGCGCAGCGGCAGAACAGGGAACAAGGCACCGCGGGAGAGCTCGAACATAAAACCTCTTTCTCATGCTGGCCCGGGAAGGAGGGAATTGGTCCGGGCAAGGACGCTCCGTGCGGCTTGCCCGGCCGCACGGCAACCTATCTAAGGTGGCGTTTCGGCGCGTCCAGTCAAGGGCTAGGGATGCCCTTCCGGACGAGACTCGCGTTTACCAAGAGGATCAGGCGCCGGTGCCGGTGTCGCCGCGGCGGTCGGAGTAGATGTAGAGAGGCTGGGCGCGGCCTTCTGCGACCTCTTTGTTGATGACGATGCCGCTGACGCCATCGAGGCCCGGAAGCTCGAACATGGGATCGAGCAGGATCGCCTCCATGATGGAGCGCAACCCGCGCGCGCCCGTCTTCCGGTTGATCGCCTTGTGCGCGATCGTGCGGAGCGCCTCGTCGTTGAACTCGAGGCGCACGTCCTCCATCTCGAACAACCGCTGGTATTGCTTCACCAGCGCGTTCTTCGGCTTCGTAAGGATGTCCACGAGGGCAGCCTCGTCGAGGTCGTCGAGCGTGGCGACGACCGGGAGCCGACCCACGAACTCCGGGATGAGGCCGAATTTGAGCAGGTCCTCGGGCTCGAGGTCCTTGAGGATCTCGCCGGTCTTGCGCTCCTCGGGCCCGCGCACTTCGGCGCCGAAGCCGATCGAGCTCCCCTGCCGGCGCTGCGAGATGATCTTCTCGAGCCCCGCGAAGGCGCCGCCGCAGATGAAGAGGATGTTGGTGGTGTCGACCTGGAGGAACTCCTGCTGCGGGTGCTTGCGGCCGCCCTGCGGCGGCACCGAGGCGATGGTGCCCTCCATGATCTTGAGGAGCGCCTGCTGCACGCCCTCGCCGGAGACGTCGCGGGTGATCGAGGGGTTGTCGGACTTGCGGCTGATCTTGTCGACCTCGTCGATGTAGACGATGCCGCGCTGCGCGCGCTCGACGTTGTAGTCGGCGGCCTGCAGCAGCTTCAGGATGATGTTCTCAACGTCCTCGCCGACGTAGCCCGCCTCGGTGAGCGTCGTCGCGTCCGCCATGGTGAAGGGGACGTCGATGATGCGCGCGAGGGTCTGCGCGAGGAGCGTCTTGCCGGAGCCCGTCGGGCCCACCAGCAGGATGTTCGATTTCGCGAGCTCGACGTCGTTGTTCTTGGCGCCGTGCGCCAGGCGCTTGTAGTGGTTGTGGACGGCGACGGAGAGCACGCGCTTGGCGTGGGCCTGGCCGATTACGTAATCGTCGAGCACCTTGCAGATGTCGCGAGGGCTCGGCACTCCGTCCCGCGACTTGAGCACCGTCGTCTTGTGCTCCTCGCGGATGATGTCCATGCAGAGCTCGACGCACTCGTCGCAGATGAACACGGTCGGGCCCGCGATAAGCTTGCGGACCTCGTGCTGGCTCTTGCCGCAGAACGAGCAGTAGAGCGTGTTCTTCGAGTCGCCGCCGCTTGCCTTCGTCATGGCCACCCCGTCATGGGCCGGGGAAGAGCCCCGGCGCCGCGCGCCCGCATCGCCCAAAATCGTGATCGGCAACGCCGATTCCAAGGAGGGACGACGCGGCTCGCAACATAGAATTCAACAATATCTACGGTCGTGCAATCAATAACTAGTTAAAAAAGCGTTTTCTTTCGACCGATGGGCCGGCCCCCGCCCCCGCGCGGTCAGGCTGCGGTCTTCTGATCCTCGCGCGGCGGACGGTTAACCACGACCTCGTCGATGAGGCCGAAGGCCTTGGCTTCCTCGGCCGAGAAGAACTTGTCGCGCTCGACGACCGGCTCGATCACCTCCAGAGCCTGGCCGGTATGCCTCTGATAAATCTGGTTGAGCCGCGCACGGAGCGTCAGGATCTCGCGCGCCTGGATCTCGATGTCGGTTGCCTGGCCCTGCGCACCGCCCGAGGGCTGATGCAGCATGATCCGGGCATTGGGCAAGGAGAAGCGCTTGCCCTTGGCGCCGGCCGTGAGAAGCAGCGAGCCCATCGACATCGCCATCCCCAGGCAGACCGTCGAGACGTCCGGGCGGACGTACTGCATGGTGTCGTAGATCGCGAGGCCGGAATTGACCACGCCGCCCGGCGAGTTGATGTAGAGGTTGATGTCCTTGTTGGGATTCTCGGATTCCAGATAGAGGAGCTGCGCGCAGACGAGGCTCGCGACGGTGTCGTCGATCGGCCCCACGAGGAAGACGATCCGCTGCTTCAGCAGCAGCGAATAGATGTCGTAGGCGCGCTCGCCGCGGTTGGTCTGCTCCACCACCATCGGCACCAACTGGCTCGCGTACTGATTCACATAGGTCTCGTAAGGATTCCGCATCGCCGCTCCCATCTCGAACTATTGATAGCGCCCTCAGCTTTTCTTGCCCCGGCCCTTTTTCGGCTTGGGCTTCTCCTCCTGCGCCGCCGGCGCGGGGTCCGCCGCTGCCTCGACCGCCTCCGGCTTATCCTCGGCCGCGGCCTTCGCTTCCTCTTCCTCGTCCTCGTCCTTCAGAAGCTCGCTCACCGGCACGCGCCGCTCGCTCAGCTTCGCCTGCTCCAGGATGAAGTCGATGACCTTGTCCTCGAACATCGGCGCCCTGATCTGGTCGATCGCCTCGGGATGATGGCGGTAGTACTCGATCACCCGCCGCTCCTGGCCGGGAAAGCGCCGCGCCTGGTCCGTGAGCGCCCGGTTGATCTCCTCGGGCGTCACGTTGATATTGTGCCGCCGCCCGACTTCCGCAAGCAGCAGGCCCAAGCGCACGCGCCGCTCCGCAATCGCCCGATACTCGGCCTTGATCTCTTCCTCGTTGATGGGCTCGTCGCTCTCGGGCTCGCCCGCCTTCTTCTGCCGCTCGCGCTCCTGCTCGAATTGCTGCCAGATCGCATTGAACTCGATGTCGACCATGCCCGCCGGCACCGGGAACTCGTGGCGCTCCGCGAGCTTGTCGAGGAGCGCGCGCTTCAGGCGCTGGCGCGCGAGGTCCTCGTAGTCGCGCTCGATCTGCTCGCTCACGGCCTCGCGGAGCTCGTCGAGCTTCTCCATGCCGACGGCCTGGGCCAGGCTGTCGTCGATCGGCTGCTCCGTGAAGCCGCGGACCTCCTTCACCCCGACCTCGAAGCTCGCAGCCTTGCCCGCGAGCTCGGCGGCGGCATACTCCGCCGGGAAGGTCACCGCGACGGTGCGGCTCTCGCCGGCCTTGGCGCCGACGATCTGCTCCTCGAAGCCCGGAATGAAGGAGCCCGAGCCGAGCTCGAGCGTGTAGCCCTGCGCCGCCCCGCCCGGGAACTCCTTGCCGTCCACCGTGCCCTTGAAGTCGATGACGACCGCATCGCCCTTCTCGGCCGCGCGGTCCGCCGTCTCGCTCTTGCGCTGCTGGCGCGCGATCCGCTCCAGGGCCTTCTGCACCTCGGCCTCCGGCACCTCCGGCCGCAGGCGCTCGAGCTCGAGGGAGGCGAAGTCCATCGGCTCGAACTCCGGGAGCACCTCGACCGCGAGGTTGTATTCGAGATCGGTGCCCTCGTTGAAGGCCACGATCTCCACCTTGGGCTGGAGCGCCGGGCGCAGGTTCCGGCTGCGCAGCGCCTCGTTCGAGCTGTCGTTGACGGCGCGCTCGATCACCTCGCCGATCACCGCCTGCCCATAGCGCCGCTTCAGCACCTTCATCGGCACTTTCCCCGGGCGGAACCCGGGCAGGCGCACGGTGCGGCCGATCTCGCTCAAGCGGCTGGTCATGCGCTGCTCGATGTCGGTGGCGGCGACGACGACCTTGAACTCGCGCCGCAATCCCTCGGTGTTGGTTTCCGTAATCTGCATGAGCGATGGGTCCGGTTTCGAATTGGGGCGCCGCTCGGACGCCCGCGCGGTGGGTCCGTCAGGTTAGCGCGGCTGTGGTGCGGGCGGAGGGATTTGAACCCCCACGACTCGCGTCGCTGGAACCTAAATCCAGTGCGTCTACCAATTCCGCCACGCCCGCAACCTTTCCTTTGGGGGCGGCTTCATAGCACAGGGAGACTGGCAGGGGAACAGCACCCTCCCCCTCAGCGCCCGGCAGTCCGCCAGCGGCCCGGGGTCAGCGCCAGCGTAAGAAGGAGGCCTGCGGCGAGCCCCGAGGCGTGGCCCGCAAAGCTCACTTGCGGGGTGGCGAAGTCGAAGACGACCTGGAGCGCGATCCCCCAAGCGAGGTCGCCGAGGCGCTGGGCCGCCTGTGCCGAGCGATGCTGCAGGAAGCTTTGGGCGCGCAGGACGAGCTGGGCGCCGACCAGGCCGAATATCGCCCCGGAGGCGCCGACGAGGATCTCGTCCTCCATCCACCCCAGCCTAATCAGCAGCAGCACCCCCACGGTCGAGCCGATCCCCGAGAGCAAATAGACCCCGAGCGTCCGCCAATGCCCCATGTTGCGCTCGACCCAGGGTCCCAGGATCGCGAGCGCCGCCATGTTGAAGCCGATGTGCAGAAAGCCGGAATGCAGGAAGGTCGCGGCTCCGAGCCGCCACCATTCCCCGCCCTCGATCACCGCCCCCGCCCACATCGCGCCGAGGCTGCCGAGCACGCCCATGTCTTCGCTGCCGCCCAGCAGTATTTCCACGACGAACATCCCAATATTGGCTGCAATGAGCGCGGCGATGACGTAGCTGCCGCGCCACATCGCGAGAATGCCGACGCGCTGCCTGCGGGCGTCGCGGGAACGAGCCTCCATGACTGCGACCATGCGCCAATCGGCCTGGTCCAGAGCGAGCTCGGGGCTCGCAAGCCCATTCCTCAGACGCTGCCCCGCGTAGAGCGCGAGCGAGCGGTCCGACGCGCCTGCCTGGAGGCGCTCGAAATCCACGCGCGCGGTATCCGTATTGCCGGCAGCGAGCCCCGCGGTCGCGATCCAAAAGCGCTTGAGCTCCGAGGGGAGCCCGGCGAGCGAGCCCTCGAGGAGATCCTTGACGGCCTGCATTCGGCCGCAGAATGCCAGGACCACGAGGTCGACGGCATGAGGCGCGAAACCGGTCTCTCCCTGCAATCTCGTGCCCTCGGCGACGAGCTCGCGGAGGTGGCCGGTCTCGCCGAGCGCCCGCAGCCGCATCGCCAGCAGCGAGGGATCGTCGGCCGGTACTTGCAGCAGCATTCCCCGCCAATCCCCCTCGATGCGGCAGAGCTGCATGCGCAGGCTCGCATACATGCGCCAGGACAAGCCCGGCCGCGACAGCAATTCCGACAAGAGAGCGGATGCCTGCTCGGGATTGCCGCGCTGTGCGAGGCGCAGTGCCGCTATCACTTCGGCGTTTTGGGCCCAGCCGTCGAAGGGATGGAGAAGGCCGAGGAGCCTCGCGCAGATACCCGCCGTCCCGTAGCGCTGCCGCCCGAGGGCGTGGATCGCGAGCCGCACCAGCAGCGAGGGCAGCAGCACGATCCCGGCCCAGAGGCCGCCCACGATCCAATGCGCGGACATCGGGAAAAAGAGCGCGCTCAGCAGCGCCACGACCAGCACCGCCACGCATTTGATCGCCCAGCTCCGCGCGTCGCCCAGCGCTCGCCGTCCCAGGCGGACGAGCATGATCAAGCTGGACGCGACCGCGATCCAGAAGACCGCCTGCGAGAGATCCATTCCGTTAGGACGCGCGGTGTCCGGCGAGGGCGGCGCGGGCGGCGGCATCGAGGATCGCCTCGGCGTCGAGCCCGTAGACGTGGTAGAGGTCCGGCACGTCGCCGGATTGGCCGAAATGCTCGACGCCCAGCGGCTCGACCCGGTGCTGCGCGACCGACCCGAGCCAGGAGAGCGTCGCGGGATGCCCGTCGAGCACCGTCACCAATCCCGCATTCGCCGCAAGGGGCGCGAGCAGCCGGCCGATGTGGCTTCCCCCGCCCCGACGCAAGCCCGCGAGCCAATCCCGGTGCAACCGGTCGGCCGAGGTCGCGACGAGGAGGCCGGCGCCGGGCACGTCCTCGAGAATCTGGGCGTGCGCCGCGATCGCCTCCGGCGTCACCGCGCCCTGGCAGACGATGGCGAGCTCAGCGCCCGCCGCGGGAGGAGCCAGCCAATAGCCGCCCGCGACGACCGCCGCTTCGAGTTCTGGCGTCATGGCGCGCTCGCGCTGCTCGACCGGCCGGGTCGAGAGGCGCAGATAGATCGAGCCGCCCTCGGGCGCCTGCATGTGCTCGAAGCCCCAGCGCATCAGCACCGCGAGCTCGTCCACGAAGGCGGGCTCGAAGCTCGCGAGCCCGTCCTGCGCCATGCCGATGAGGGGCGTGCCGATCGATTGATGGGCGCCGCCCTCCGGCGCGAGCGTGATCCCCGACGGCGTCGCCACCAGCATGAAGCGCGCGTGCTGGTAGCAGCCGTAATTGAGCGCATCGAGGCCGCGCGCGATGAAGGGATCGTAGAGCGTACCGATCGGCAGGAGCCGCGCGCCGAACAAGGGCTCCGCGAGGCCGAGCGCCGCGAGCAGGATGAAGAAATTGTTCTCGGCGATGCCGAGCTCGATGTGCTGGCCTGCGGGCGACATTTGCCAGCGCTGCGCCGAGACCACTTTCTCGTCGCGGAAGACGTCGGAGCGCTCGTGGCGGTCGAAAAGGCCGCGGCGGTTGACCCAGCTGCCGAGATTGGTGGAGACCGTGACGTCCGGGGAGCAGGTGACGATGTGCCGCGCAAGCGCGCCCTCGCCCGCGGCCAGATCGCCGAGAATGCGGCCGAAGCCCTCCTGCGTGGATTGCCGGCGGCCCTCTGGCACCCGCAAGCGCCCGGGAATCGGAACTGCGGGAGCGGCGAGCCCGCGCGGACCGTTGGCGGCGAAGCGCACGGAGGCGAGGTAGGCCTCGAGCTCGGCCTGCGGCACACCGAGCCCCGCGAAGCGGTCCCATTCGGCGCCGGCCGGCACCTGCATGCTCCGCTGGAACGCCGCCATCTGTGCTTCGTTCATCAGCCCGGCGTGATTGTCCTTATGGCCCGCGAAGGGCAGTCCGAAGCCCTTGATCGTGTAAGCGATGAAGCAGGTGGGCTTGTCGTCGTCGACGGCGTGGAAGGCCTCGAGGACCGAGGCCATGTCGTGCCCGGCGAGATTGGTCATGACGGCGTGCAGGCTCGGGTCGTCATGCCCCGCAAGAAAGGCGCGGATGCCCGGCAGATGGCCGAGATCGGCCTCGAGATGCCTGCGCCAGCCCTCGCCGCCCTTGAAGACGAGCGCGGAGTAGAGCGAGTTGGGGCAGGCGTCGATCCAGTCCCGGAGCGCCGCGCCGTCGGGCCCAGCGAAGGCGCGCTCGAGCTTCTTGCCGTATTTCAGGATCACGACGCGCCAGCCCATGCTGCGGAAGAGGTCGTCGATGTGGCTGTAGAGCCGGTCACTCACGACGGCGTCGAGGCTCTGGCGGTTGTAGTCGATCACCCACCAGAGGTTCCGCACGTCGTGCTTCCAGCCCTCGAGGAGGGCCTCGAAGACGTTCCCTTCGTCGAGCTCGGCGTCTCCGACCACCGCGACCATCCGGCCGGGCTCGGCCCCCGCCCCGGCAAGGCCCTTGAGGCGGACGTAGTCCTGCACCAGCGCGGCGAAGCTCGTGAGCGCCACGCCGAGCCCGACCGAGCCGGTCGAGAAGTCGACGTCGTCGGTGTCCTTCGTGCGCGAGGGATAGGATTGGGCGCCGCCGAGCGCGCGAAAATTCTGCAGCTTATCCAGGGTCTGCCGGCCCAGGAGATATTGGATCGCGTGGAAGACGGGACTCGCATGCGGCTTCACCGCAACGCGATCCTGCGGCCGCAGCACGTCGAAATAGAGCGCGGTCATCAGCGTCGCAACCGATGCGCTCGAGGCCTGATGCCCACCCACCTTGAGGCCGTCCCGGCTCGGGCGCAGGTGGTTCGCGTTGTGGATGGTCCAGGAGGAGAGCCATAGCACTTTCCGCTCGAGCTCGGTCAGCAGCCGAAGCCGCGCAGGGTCAGCGCCCCGCGGGAGAGACGCGGAGGCGTGGCTCGGGGCTGGATTGGGCGTGGCAGGACTCATGCCGGCTCGTCCTCGGGAGCGGTTTTGGGCGCGCGCATCGGAGTATAAGGAAGTGCCGGCGAGCGGTCACCTCGCCGCGGGACGAGGAGCTAGGACGTGTACTCATAAATCGCGCCGAACGTCCGCTTAGGTTCGAATGTGACCGAAATGCTGCGCTGCCGCGAGACGGCGGGATATGCCGACAACAGTCATTCGATCACCTCGTCGGCGGCGACCAGCAGGCCAGACGGAATGACGACCTCGAGCGCCCTAGCCGTTCTCACGTTGATGGTTGTTTCGAATTTGGTCGGGGCCTGCACCGGGAGGTCGGCGGGCTTGTCGCCGCGCAAGACGCGGTCGACATAGGACGCCGCCAACCGGAACATGTCGTCTTGGTTGGTCCCATAGGACATTAGACCGCCGGCTGCGACAAAAAAATAAAACGGGTAGACCGCGGGCAGTTTGTGCCGGGCCGCAAGCGCGATTATGAGATCGCGATGCAAGATGGTGGTGCTATCCGGCGGCAGGAGCAAGCCTCCGTTCGGCACGCTTGCGAATGACTCGATTGCATGTTCGATGTCCGCAGCGGTCGCAACAGGGCTGGCCACCAGCTTGATCGCGAGCGGCTTCGCGGCGGCTCCCACGGCGCGAAGAAAGTATTCATAAGGGGTCGTCTTCGGGTTGGCCACGAAAGCGACATGCTCAAGATGCGGCGCGATTTCCTTCAGCATCGCCAACCACTTGCCAACGACACTCGCCTCGTATTGCAGCACGCCCGTAAGATTTCCGCCCGGTCGTGCCAAGCTCGCCACGAAGCCTGAGCCAATGGGATCGGAGACATTCACGAACACGACCGGCATCCCGCGGCTCACAGCCTGCAGCGCGGCAGTAACCAGCGTCGTATGCGCGAGGACGACGTCCGGCTCTGTGGCGACTAGTTCCTTCGCGAGTGCCTCATAGTTACCTCTCGTGCTGTCTACGAAGCGGACTTCGATGTGAAGATTACGGCCCTCAAACCACCCGCGCTTTTCGAGCCTTTGCTGAAACGCTGCGAGGCGCGCCTTCGTTTCCCGATCCTCTTCAGCGTAGCCCATCAACACAGCGACGCGCCGCACTCGGTCCGCCTGCTGCGCGCTCGCGCGGAGCGGCCATGCTGCCGTGACGCCGACGAAGGTGATGAACTCCCGCCGTCTCATTGCCCCCCAAGGCTCAGGGCCGGCATCGTAGCGGCTCAAAGCTGCGTTGGGAAATCCCGTGAAGTGATGCCCGCTTCGGGTCATGTTCGACCGATCCAGCTGGTTTTGCCTGCCGGTCCATGTCCGCTTCGCCCCCGAAAGCGGACTTGGGGCCGGGCCGGCGCGAGTCCAGTCCGTATTGAGATCGGTCACCGCCGACAAGGGAATCCCGTTTATGAGTTCATGACCTAGGAAACCCGCTCGCGATAGTTGGTCACGAAGGAGCGCAACGCCAGGATGCGCGAGCCACCCTCGATGCGGCCGGCATCGGCCCGCTCGAACTCCACGACGAAACGCACATGCGGGATGCCCACGGGGTCGGAGCGCAAACCGACGACGGTAGCGGTCTCAACGAATTTCTGCCGATGCTGCCGGCGATAGCTATCGCCAGGCTTCACGTCGACAGGCGCCTTTTGACTGCTCAGGCGCGCGAGCAGCAATCGCGTCATCGCTCCCCCCTCAACCCCAGAGCCGATCCGAGCGAGACCGGCCCAGGCGGGCGGACGAGGACCGGCGGTACACTTCCATGAACAGTAATAGACCCGCACTATACAACATAGATAAAGAACGATTACTTCGGGGTCAAGCAGATCGGCGTTGCAAAGGCGAGAATTTGCGATGAGCCGTGGCGCTGGAATGAGCTCGCTCAGATCCGGGCGAGGCTCCTGAGGGCGCTCGAGGCGCTGACCTTGCCCTCGCCCGTATAGGCCATGTGGTTCGCTTCGACCTCGTCGAGCCGGTAGAGGTAATTGATCATCATCCCCGCGGACTGCTGCATGCCCTTCTCGGAGCGGTCGGCGAGCCAATTGAGGCGCTCGACGCGGGCGCCGTTGCTGAGGTGGAAATGCTCGACGAGATCGAGCGCCCTGCCCTGGCCCGCTTTCTCCGTAATGAGATAGCGCGCGGCCAAGCGCAGGAGCGGCGCGCGCGCGGCCTGCGCAAGCTCGGCATCCTCGTGCCAGCGGGGCTGCTGAAGGACGCCCGCGAGGCCGAGCTTCCCTCTCTCCGCGGGAAGCTCGGCGAGGACCTTGCGCTCGGCCGGCAGCAGAAGCGCCTCCTCGCCGGCGGCAAGCCGCGGGTCGAGCCAGGCGCGGAAGCCCGGGACCGGCGAGAGCGTCGCGAAGGTCTTGAGGTGCGGAAGCTCCGCCGCGAGGTCGCTTGCCACGCGCTTGATCAGGAAATTCCCGAAGCTGATGCCCGCGAGCCCACGCTGGCAGTTCGAGATCGAGTAGAAGATTGCGGCATCGGCGGCGCCGGGATCGCCGAGCGGGGCGCTCTCGTCGAGGAGGGCGTCGACGTTGTCGGCCATGCCCTTGACGAGCGCCACCTCCACGAAGATCAGCGGCTCCTCCGGCATGCGCGGATGGAAGAAGGCGAAACACCGCCGGTCGGCCTCGAGCCGGTTCTTGAGGTCGGCCCAGGAGCGGATCTCGTGCACGGCCTCATAGGCCGTGAGCTTCTCCAGCAAAGCCGCCGGGGAATTCCAGGTGATCCGCTTCAGCTCGAGGAAGCCGATGTCGAACCAGCTCCGCAGTAGCGCGTGCAGATCGCGCTCGAGCCCCGCAAGCACGCGATCGCCGCGCGCGAGGGTCATCAGCTCCGCGCGCATGTCCACCAGGAACTTGACGCCCTCCGGCAGGCCGTTGAACTGGGTCAGCAGGCGCACGCGTGGCGCCTCCAGCGCCGTCCGCAGCTCCGCCTCCGCGGCTTCCTTGTCGCGGAGCGCCTCCGCGGCGAGCAGCCGCCGGGCGGCGGCGGTGAGCGCCGCGCGATCCATGTCGAATTCCTCAGCGAGGAGCCTGAGGAACCGCTCGCGTCCGCGCTCGCTCAGCGCGAGATAGGTGCGCCCGAGCGCGGCCGCTCGCGCCCGCGCTTCGACCTCGCCGCCGCGGCCGTCGAGACAGGCGCGCAATTGCTCGCGCGCGCGGTCGAGGTCGCCGTCGCCCAACTCCGGCCCCGCGGGCGCGGCGGCGCGCGATTGCCGCGCTATGTCCCGCCATGCCGCGCGCAGCCGGCCGAAGGTGCGGTCCACCACGCCGTCGAGGAAACCGAGGCCGCTTCGCTCGCTCATGAGGGCTCCCGATAGAGCCGTTCCGTGACACCGGCAAGACAGCCGCACTCCTGCGCGAGCGCCCGCAGACCGCGCAGCACGCCCGGCATTACCTGGAGAAGGTCCTCCGCGACGAGGCCGGGTCCCACGGCACGGCCGGCCTCGCCGTGGAGCCACGCGGCGGCGGCGGCGGCGGCGAAGGGGTCCATGCCCTGCGCCAGCAGACCCGCGATCATGCCCGAGAGCACGTCGCCGGTACCGCCGGTCGCGAGCTCCGGCGGCGCATTCGCGTTCACGATCGCGCGGCCGTCGGGTGCGGCAATCACGGTGTCGGGCCCCTTGAGGAGGACGACCGCGCCGCATTTCGAGGCAGCGGCGCGGGCGCGCGCGAGCTTGTCGCCGGGCTCGGGAAAGAGCCGCGCGAACTCGCCCTCGTGCGGCGTCAGCACCGCCGGCCCTGCGATCGCAGCGAGCAGCAGATGCGGCGCCTCCGCGAAGACCGTGAGCGCGTCGGCGTCGAGGACGGTGGGCCGGCCGGCTGCGAGCGCGGCGAGGACCATGTCGCGCAGCGCCAATCCCGTTCCGGCGCCGGGGCCGAGCAGGACCGCATTGCGGCGTGCGTCCGCGAGCAAGGCCCGCCATTCCTCGATCCCGCCGCAGGGTCGCACGATCACGCTGGTGAGCGCCGCTGCATAGACGCTCCAGGCGCTCCGCGGCGCCGCCAAGGTCACGAGCCCCGCGCCGAGACGTCCGGCCGCGCGGGCGGCAAGCCGGGCGGCTCCCGTCATGATCTCGCCGCCTGCCAGGAGAAGATGGCCGCGCCGGTATTTGTGGTCGTCGATCCGCGGCCAGGGAAAGTCGCGAAGCCAGAGCGGCGGGCCGTTCTCGTGCGCCCGAGGCGCGATCCCCGTCAGCACCGAGGCGGGAATGCCGATCTCGGCGAGGACCAGCTCGCCGCAAAGGCGCCGTCCCGGCAGAAGGAGGTGGCCGGGCTTCTTGCGAAAAAACGTCACGGTGAGGTCGGCGGCCGCGCAGACGCCGCGGACGGCGCCGGTGGCACCGTCGAGCCCCGTGGGCACGTCGACCGCGACGATGGGGATGCCGGAGGAAGCGAGGGCCGCTAGCGTCTCCGCGACGATCCCCTCGACCGGCCGCGCGAGACCCGCCCCGAATATCGCGACCACCGCAAGCTCGGCGCCCGCGACGGCCGCGGGACTGAGCGCCTCAATGGGCCCCGACCAGCGCCCGGCATGGAGCCGCGCCGCGCCCTTCAGGACCTCGCGCTCGCCGAGGAAGGCCACGCGCACGGGCCAGCCTGCGGCTGCGAGCGAGCGCGCCGCGACGAAGCCGTCGCCGCCGTTGTTCCCGGGGCCGCAGAGGACGAGCGCCGGGCGCGGCGACCAGCGCGCGCGGATCGCGGCAGCGACCGCCTCGCCGGCCGCGAGCATCAGCTCCTCCTCGCGCCGCCCCGCCGCAACGGCGGCCGCGTCGGCTCGCGCCATCTCCGAAGGGGTCAGCAGCGCGAGCGCATCGCGATCGGGCAACGCAACGGTGGGGCTCATGCCGGGAGTTTAGCGCCTGACCGCCGGTGCCGCGAGGCCCCGCGGCGTCAGGAGCGGACGCGGGCTGCGGGGAAGACGATGGTCGCGACGGTTCCCTCGCCAACCGTGCTCTCGAGCTCCAGGCGTCCGCCGTGCAGCTCGATCAGCGATTTCACCAGCGGCAGGCCGAGCCCGGTTCCCTCGTAGCGCCGCGAGAGCGAGCTGTCGACCTGGCTGAAGGGCGCGAGCGCGCGCGGGATGTTCTCCGGTGCGATGCCGATCCCGGTATCCCGCACCGCGACCGCGAGGCTGCGGTCGTGCCGCAACTCGGCCGCCACCACGACCGTGCCGCCCTCGGGCGTGAACTTCACCGCGTTCGACAGCAGGTTCAGCAGGATCTGCTTCATCGCGCGCTCGTCGGCGTCGATGCGCGGCAGCGCACGGCTCACGTCGTTGACGAGCGCGACGCCGCCGTTGTCCGCGCGGCCCCGCACCAGCCTCAGCGAGGATTCCGCGGCGTCGTAGAGGTCGACCGTGCTCTCCACGAGCTCGCGCCTGCCCGCCTCGATCTTGGAGAGGTCGAGGATGTCGCTGATGATCGAGAGGAGATGGATGCCGCTCGCGTGGATGTCGCGGGCGTACTCGACGTAGCGCCGGCCGCCGATCGGACCGAAGAGCTCGCCCGCGACGATCTCGGAGAAGCCGATGATGGCGTTCAGGGGCGTGCGCAGCTCGTGGCTCATGTTCGCGAGGAACTCGCTCTTCGTCCGGTTGGCGAGCTCGGCCTGCTCCTTCGCCGCGATGAGCTCGAGCTCGGCATGCTTGCGCCCGGTGATGTCGACCACCTGCGTCAGGAAATGCACGAGGCGTCCCGCCTCGTCGCGCACGGTGCCGACGCGCACCAGCACGTTGACGACGGCGCCGCTCTTGCCGATGTAGCGCTTGTCGAGCTCGACGTGGGCGATCCGCCCCTCCCGCAAGTCGAGGTTCGGCGACCTGCTCTCCTGCTTGTCGTCGGGATGGGTGACGTCCACGACGGTCATGCCGAGCAGCTCGGTTTCGGAGTAGCCGAGCATCTGGCAGAGCGCCGCGTTGGCGCGGAGATATCGGAGGTCGGGGCTGATGATCGCCATGCCGATGGGCGCGGCGTCGAAGGCGACGCGGAACTGCTCCTCGCTCTTGCGCAGCGCCTCCTCGCGCTCCTTGAGCGAGGTGATGTCGATGAAGATAGAGACCGTGCTTCCGTCGGACGTCCGCTGCTCGATGATCTGGAACCAGCGGCCATCGTGCTGCTTGACCTCGAAGCTGCCGGAGGGATTTCGGTGATAGGCGACGCGCCGCGCGATCCAGGTCTCTTCGTCGATGTCCGCGCCGATCGAGACGGCTTGGACGCGCATGCGCACGATCTCGTCGAAGCTCCGGCCGGGCACGGCGACGTCCTCGTTCCGGTCCCGGAAGATGTCGTGGAAGCGGGTATTGCAGAGGAGGAGGCGGTCCTGCTCGTCGAAGAGGGCGAAGGCCCAGGGGCTGCTCTCGACGGCCTCGACGAGCTGGCGCTCCGCCGCGCGCGCGCGCATCGCGCTCTCGATCTCGGCGGTAACGTCGGAGGCCGTTCCGCGATAGCCCAGGAAGGTGCCATCGGGGGCGAAGATCGGGCGCCCGCTCGTCTTGGTCCACCAGACCCCGCCGTTTCGGTGGCGCAGGGAGAAGACGAAATCGCGGAAGGGCTCGCGCCGGGCCAGGACGCCCGCGTGCTCCTCGAGCGCACCTGGCTCGAAAGTGCTGCAGACCAGATCGAACCGCGTCCTTCCCAAGGGCACCCCCCCGGATTGCTCGCTGACCATGGCAAGCCTTCCGGAGAAGGTCGTGAAGCGGTGCTCGACATCCGTCTCCCAGTGCCAATCGGAGGTTATCTCCGTGAGCTCGCGAAAGCGCTTCTCGCTCGCCGCCAGCGCCGCCACAGCGGCCTCCCGTTCCAGGCTTTCGCGGTGATTGGCGCGGGAGACGTAGCAGACCGCGGCGACCGCAAGCGCTGCCATCAAGACGAGAATCCCCAGCGACCCGGCGGTTTCCTGCCACCAGATCCGCCACTCCGCGCCGGGCCGCATGCCCGCGGCGAGGCTGAGGCCGCGCCAGCCCAGCGGTAGCTGCGCTTGCGGCAGCAGCCCCTCGGCGCTCTTGTCGCTCATCCAGACCGTCCCGGCGGCATCGAGGAGCAGGAACTCCCCTCCGTCCGGCAGATTTGCGCTCCGGAACCAGTCGTGCAGGACCCGAAGCGGGAATACCACGGCGACGTAGCGATCGATGGCGCCGTCGGACCGGCGCAGCGCCGACGCCATCGCGCCATAGTAGCTGCCGTCTTCCGACTGAAAGGGGGCCCCAAGCTCCACCGCTGATGTTGCGCCCGCCTGGGCCAGCAGCGCCCGTCCCGCAGCCTCGGACCAGCCTACCGAGGCGGTCTGCGTAATCAGCCGTCCATCCGCGTCGAAGACGGCGATGCTCGCGACCACCGGGTCCTCCCCGAGGGCGGCGAGCCTCTCGCTCGCGGCACCCGCGGTACCTTCGGCGACCACGCCGGCCCTGAGCGCGATCGTCTCGACTTCCTCCAGCAGATTATGGAGGGGCACGGCCGCCTGCCGCAGCTCCCCCTCGATCAGGGCGCGCAGATGTCCCTTGCTGCTCTCGAAGGAGGCGGCGGCGTAGAACATGACCGCCGCCACCGAGATCAAGGCCGTCAGCACGGGAAGCAGCAGCACGCCGCGCCGCCATGCGTCCAGCACCGATCGCACCCACCCCACCGGCGTCCGCAGCAATGGCGCGCCGAAGTCGATCCCCGTCAGACGTTCCGATGAATCCGTTGGCGACACCCGGCCCCTCCCCGAGCTAATGCGTCGCACCCTCCGACAGTAGATGAATTTTAGCTAAAAAACCGTATATATCCGGTTAAGAAAACTTGCCGCCGAGGCGATTTTCGAGTGGCGGCGGCGGTGCTCCTTGACGGTC
>DATKNV010000028.1:0-24076 GCA_035541215.1 Allostellaceae bacterium
CGCACGGGATCAGTCGCGAGGCCGTGGTGCGCGACGTGCTGCTCGCGCAGCAGCCGAACAAGCGCTTTGCGACCGTCGAGGAGATCGGCGCGCTCACGGCCTTCCTCTGCAGCGACGCCGCAGCCTCGATCACGGGGACGGCGCTCCCGGTCGACGGCGGCTGGACCGCGCATTGAGCAAAACCCGAGCACGCGGGAGGACCGACATGGACGGCTCGACGACCAAGTCCCAGGCAGCGGCAGCGCCGGAGAGGCAAATGCCGGTGCGGCAGAAGATGGTCAACCTCGCGCTCCAGGGCGGGGGCGCGCATGGCGCCTTCACCTGGGGCGTGCTCGACCGCCTCGCGGAAGACGAGCGGATCGGCATCGATGGCATCAGCGCCACGAGCGCCGGCGCCATGAACGCCGTTGTCTTCACTTACGGCTACGGTCTGGGCGGCCGCGAGGGAGCGAGGCAGGCGCTCAATAATTTCTGGCGCCGCGTCAGTCATGCCGCGCTCATGGGACCGCTGCAGCCGAACTGGTTCGATCGCGTCACCGGCAACCACTCGCTGCAGAATTCGCCGGCATTCCTGATGCTCGACCTGGTCTCGCGCCTCTTCTCGCCCTACGAGTTCAACCCCTTCAATTTCAATCCGCTCCGCGACGTGCTCAACGACAGCGTCGATTTCGAGGCGCTCAACAAGTCCGATTGCCCGGTCAAGCTCTTCCTCTCCGCCACCAACGTGCGCAGCGGAAAGGTCCGCGTCTTCGACCGAAAGGAGATCTGCGCGGACCACACGCTCGCCTCGGCCTGCCTGCCCTTTCTCTTCCAGGCGGTCGAGATCGACGGCGAGGCCTATTGGGACGGCGGTTATATGGGCAATCCCGCTCTCTTCCCGCTGATCTATCACTGCGAGAGCCCGGACATCGTCGTCGTGCACATCAACCCGCTCTATCGCGACAAGCTTCCGCGCAGCGCGACGGAGATCATGAACCGCATCAACGAGATCAGCTTCAACTCCTCGCTGATGCGCGAGATGCGCGCCATCAGCTTCGTCACCAAGCTCATCGACGAGGGCAAGGTCGACGGCATGGCCCTGAAGCGTCTCTACGTCCACAGCATTGCCGCCGAGGAGGAGATGACGAAGCTCGGCGTCGCCAGCAAGCTCAACGGCGACTGGGAGTTCCTGACCCATCTCCGCGACATCGGCCGCGCGCACGCCAACGCCTGGCTCGCCAAGCATTTCGACAGAATCGGCCGCGAATCGACCGTCGACATCCGCGAGCAATACCTCTGAGCCGTCCATGTCGGCCGGGGGCGAGACGCTCGAGGCCGCGGCCGGGCCAAGGCCCGGCCGCAAGGTCGGCCTGCGCACGGCGCTGACCGCGCTCGTGCTGGGAACGGTCACGCTCACGGCCGCGCTGATCCACGCGAGCTGGTCCTATGCGGCGCGCGAGAACGTCACGGACGTGGTGGGGCAGCTCAATCGCCAGATCGTGGACTCGATTCATCACGAACTCCGCGGCGTCCTCGACGACGCCTGGTCGATGCAGGAGGCGGTGCGCTCGATCTTCTTCCAGGGAACGATCAAAACCACCGACGAGGGGAAGCGAGAGTTCGTGTTCCTGTCGCTGCTGCGCTCGCAGCCGAGCCTCTCCTGGATCTCGCTGGGATTTCCCGACGGCGCCTTCTTCGGCGCGCGGAAGGCGAGCGACACCGAGATCGACATGATCGAGGTGAAGCGCGACCCCGAAAGCGGCACCTGGCGCCAGCGCACCGACTACTACACGCCCGAAGAAGGCGACATCCACTTCAACAGCCGCGAATTCAACCCCAGCACCTACGATTCGAGGGCGCAGGACTGGTATACCCGCGCGATCGAGGAGCAAGGTCCGGGTTGGAACCTCGTCTCGCAATTCCCCGGCAGCAACCGGCAGGCGATCAGCAGCTCGACCCCGCTGGTCGTGGACCAGGAATTCGCGGCAGTCATCAACATCGTCATCGACCTGTCGCGGCTCTCGCAATTCCTCTCGACGCTGCAAGTCGGCAAGACCGGGACCGTCGTCGTGCTTGGCCGTGAAGAGCAGGTGGTGGCCTCCGCCGACCCCGACGCGATCGAGCTCCAGGAGAACGGCGAGATGCCCGCGCTCGATCGGCTCGGCGGCAAGAACGCGCTTCTGCGGGTGGTAGGCGAGTACCTAGCCTCGGGCGATGCCGATCTGGCGACGCTCGCGAGCACGCGCCAGGCGCAATTCAGGGCGTCGGACGGCCGGCTCTATTTCGTCACGCTGTCGCCGCTCAAGTTCGAGAATTGGGCGGTCGCGACGGTGATTCCCGCCGAGGACTTCCTCGCGAGCATCGACCGCAATGCTCGGATCCTGCTGATGGCGCTCGCGGCGCTCACGCTGCTGATGGCGGGTCTCGCCGTGCTCGCCGCGAACCGCACAATCGCTGCGCCGCTCCTCCGCATCGTCGGCCAGCTCAAGCACATCGAGAGCTTCGAGCTTGACGGTATCACGCGTCAGCCGTCGCCGTTGCGCGAGCTCGACAATCTCTCTGGCGCGCTCCTGCAGATGGCGCGTGGCCTCGCCTCGTTCCAGAAATACATGCCGACGGCGCTCGTGCGCACCCTCGTCTCGCGCGGAGTCGAGGCGCGTCCCGGCGGCCGCGAAGAGGTCCTCACCGTCCTCTTCACGGACATCGCGGGCTTCACGGGGCTATCCGAGCGGCTCGGTGACGGGATCGTACCGGTGCTCGGCGAATACCTGGAGCTCGCGACGGCGTCGGTGCACGGGCACCGCGGTACCATCGACAAGTTCATCGGCGACGCCGTGATGGCGTTCTGGGGCGCGCCGGTGCCGAGCGAGCGCCACGCCGTCGACGCCTGCGCCGCCGCACTCGACCTGCAGCGGCGCCTCGCGGAGCAGAGGGCCGAGGCCGAGCACGAGGGACGGACGCCGCTCAGCATCCGCATCGGCATCAACACGGGACGCATGCTCGTCGGCAATATCGGCTCGAGCGAGCGGCTCAGCTACACCGTGATCGGCGATCCCGTAAACGTCGCGAGCCGCCTCGAAGCCGTCAACAAGCGCTACGGCACCGATATTCTCATTGGCGAGGACACCCGCGAAGCCGCCGGGGGCGCGATTCTCGTGCGCCGGGTCGATTGGGTCGCGGTCTACGGACGGATGCAGGGTCTCGCGGTCTACGAACTATTGGGCCTTGCCGGGACTCGCGCCGTGCCGGCCGCCTGGGTTGTAACCTACGAGGCCGGGCTCGACGCCTATGCCGCCCGGCACTGGGAGAAGGCTGCGCAACTTTTCCAAACCGCAATCCGAATGCGGGGCCATGACCGGCCGTCCGAGATCTTCATCGAGCGCTGCCGCCGCTACTTGGCGTCGCCGCCACCCGAGAGCTGGACTCCGGTCGCAATCCTCGAAGCGAAGTGACTGTCGGTGCGGCGATAAGCACAGCGCATCGCAATCATAAGGCATCGGCATTTTATCGGGGCGCGGCCGGCAGATAGCCTGCTCCCCGCGAGACGAATTCCCTTCCCCAAGGAGATAGAGATGAAGACTTCCCTGCTGGTCTCTTCCGCCGTCGCCGCGACGGTCGCTTTGCCGCTCCTCGCGAGCGCCGCTCCGACACCGGCCCCCGTCCCCGCTTTCAAATCAGAGAAGTGCTTCGGCGTCGCCGCCGCCGGGCAGAACGACTGCCAGACCGCGACGCATTCTTGCGCCGGCGAGTCCAAGCGCGCCGCCGCCGGCGATTCCTGGATCTACGTGCCCGCCGGCACGTGCATGAAGATCAACGGCGGCAGCCTCGCCGCAAAGTAAGCCGGCGAAGGACGGGATGGGCCCCATGATCTCGCGCTCGATCGCCCCGCACGATGGCACGGCCGCGGCCGGCATCGGCCTGCGCTCGGCACATGTCGCAGAGATCTTGAGGGTCCGTCCCGCCCTCGGCTTTCTCGAAGTGCACGCCGAGAACTACATGAGCAGCTCACCCGCACTCGCTATCCTCACGGACCTCCGGCGCGACTATCCCGTGAGCCTCCATGGCGTGGGCCTCTCGCTCGGCGGCGCCGGCGAGCTCGACCGCGCGCATCTCTCGCGCTTTAAGGCGCTCATCGACCGGCTCGATCCGCTGCTGGTCTCGGAACACCTCTCCTGGAGCGGCATCGCCGGCGTCTACCTCAACGACCTGCTCCCACTCCCTTACACCGAAGAGACGCTCGCGATTTTCTGCCGCCACGTCGACGAGGCGCAGGAAGCGCTCGGCCGGCCAATCCTGATTGAGAATCCCTCAGTTTATCTGCGCTTTCGGCACTCCACCATCGACGAGGCCGAGTTTCTAGCCGCGCTCGCCCGGCGCACCGGTTGCGGCCTCCTCTGCGACGTCAACAATCTCTACGTGAACGCCGGGAATTTCGGCCTCGACCCCATTGCCTATCTGGACGCATTGCCCGCGGCGTCGGTGGGAGAAATCCACCTCGCAGGCCATCATCGTGGCGACGCCGACGGCATGCCGATCCTGATCGACGACCATGGCTCCGCCGTCGCCGAGCCGGTGTGGCGGCTCTATCGCGAGGCGCTCGCCCGCTTCGGCCGCGTGCCGACCCTCGTAGAATGGGACACGCAGCTCCCTGCGCTCGACGCACTTCTGGGCGAAGCCAGGCATGCCGACGCGATGGCGGCGGCATGCGCTCCTGTGGGAGGCCTCCGTGCTTGCGCTTGACGCACTCCAGCGGCGGATGACAGCGGCGATCGCGGGCGGCCACGATTCCGCTGTCTTCGACCTCATCGAGGATGTCGGCATTGCGCCGGCAGCGCGGCTGCAGATCTACCGCAATCACGCGGCGATCACGCTCACGGAGGCGCTAAGAGCGACCTTTCCCGTGGTTTGCAAGCTCGTGGACGAGCGCTTCTTCGCCTTTGCCGCCTACGCCTACATCTGTGAGACGTTCCCCTCGGAGCCTCGCCTTAGCGCCTATGGCGCGAGTTTCCCCCTCTTCCTCAGAGCGTTTCCGCCGGCCCAGGCGCTTCGGTATCTGTCGGATGTCGCCCGGCTCGAGTGGGAGATCAATGCCGCCTTGCACGCAGATGCCGCGACGCCGGTACCGCGCTCGACGCTCGCCGCGATCTCCCTTCGCGATGCGCCGCGTCTCATGGTGCATCTCCATCCATCTCTCCGTCTTCTGACCTCGCCTTGGCCGATCGAGCGCATCTGGAGCGCCAATCAGCCCGGCGCCGATCCGCACGTCACCATCGATCCGTCCGCGGAGGTTTCGCGGCTGCAGATCTATCGGCGCATAGACCGCGTCGTCATCGAGAGCATCGATGCGCCGACCTTCGCCTTTCTGCATGCCCTGCTGAGAGACGGACGCCTGGAGGATGCCGCCGAGGCCGCACTCCGGGTCGATCTCATGTTCGACGTCTCGGTCGCACTGGGCTTGCTGCTGGAGGAAGGCCTAATCGTGGGCTGGCATCTTGCTCCGGCGCCTGCTGCTTCCTCGACTACTCTGAAGGAGAAAGTCGCCATGCTCGCACAAGTCGCCGGATTCCGCAGCCGCACGGGCCTCGTGGAGCACCTAAAAGACGCGCTCGACTTGCTCGGTCGCTTTCCGCTGTCGATCCTGCAATTCATCATGCGCTTTAGCATCGCCTCGGTGTTCTGGCACGCGGGACTGACCAAGATTGCGAGCTGGGACACGACGATCGCGCTCTTCCATGACGAGTACATGGTGCCGCTCCTGCCGCCGGAGCTCGCCGCGAGCATGGCGGCGACGGTCGAACTCACCTGCCCGGTACTGCTGGTGCTCGGGATCGCAACCCGCCTCGCCACGCTGCCGATGCTCGGCATGACCTTCGTCATCGGCGTCTTCGTCTACCCCGAGCTCTGGACCGAGCATCTGATGTGGGCGGCGATCCTACTGTTCATCCTGACGCGCGGTCCCGGCGCCCTCTCCCTCGACCGCTTCGCGGCGCGCGCGCTGTTCGACCGCAAGGGCGTGTAATATGGACACGCTCATGCCGGACGCGGTCGTGCCGAGGCAGGCCGTTGCCGATGGCGGCCCGCCGCGGATCGTCATCATCGGCGCGGGCTTCGCCGGCCTCACCGCGGCGAAAGCGCTGGGTCGGACGCCCGCGCGCGTGACGGTGATCGATGGGCAAAATCACCACCTGTTCCAACCGCTGCTTTATCAGGTCGCGACCGCCGGCCTTTCGCCCGCGGATATCGCGACCCCGATCCGCGCGATTCTGCGGCAGCAGAGGAATACGACGGTGGTGCTGGGCCGCGTCACTGGAATCGACACGGCGGCGCGTACCGTCGAGGTCGGCGAGCGCCGCATTCCCTACGACACCCTGATCGTCGCTACCGGCGCGCGGCACGCCTATTTCGGTCACGACGAGTGGGAGCCCTTCGCCCCCGGGCTCAAGAAGATCGACGACGCCACGGAGATTCGCCGGCGCATCCTCCTGGCCTTCGAGACCGCGGAGAATACCGAGGACATGGAGGAGTGGCGCCGGCTTCTGACTTTCGTCGTGATCGGTGCGGGACCGACGGGGGTCGAGCTTTCCGGCGCAATCGCCGAGCTCGCGCGCAAGGCGCTCGCGACCGATTTCCGGCACATCGACCCGCGCGCGACCCGGGTCGTCCTTGTCGAAGCAGGCCCGCGCGTGCTGCCGAGCTTCCCGGAGCCGCTCTCGCGAGCGGCACAACGGGCGCTCGAGAAGCTTGGCGTCGAGGTGCGGCTCGGCAAGGCCGTCACACGCTGCGACGCTGCCGGCGCCGAGCTCGGCGGCGAGCGCATCGAGGCATGCACCATTCTTTGGGCCGCAGGCGTGGCGGCCTCGCCGGCGGCAAAATGGCTGGACGCCGAACCGGATCGCGCGGGCCGCGTCAAGGTCTCATCAGACCTCACCCTTCCCGGCCACCGCGAGATCTTCGTGCTCGGCGACACGGCCGCCGCTAGCGACGCCGAGGGCCGGCAGCTGCCGGGTATCGCGCCGGTCGCGAAGCAACAGGGCCTCTATGCAGCCCGTGTCGTCCGCGCCCGCCTCTATGGCAAGCCTGCGCCGCCGCCCTTTCGTTACCGGCACATCGGCAATCTCGCGACCATCGGGCGCAAGGCCGCGGTTGCCGATTTCGGCTTCGTCCGTCTCAGCGGGCGGCTCGCGTGGCTCTTGTGGGGCCTCGTGCACGTCTATTTCCTGATCGGGTTTCGCAATCGTGCGGCGGTGATGCTGGACTGGCTCTGGGCCTACGTGACGTATCAGCGGGGCGCCCGGCTCATCACGGGCGGCGACCAATGACGCGCGGGAGCGAGCTTCTTTCGATCGTGCATTTGCGCTATTTCTGCAACGGCGGGCCGTTACCGTCGGGGCGGCCCTAGCGGGACGTCGAAGAAAGGCTATCGGCGATGGAGCTCTTTCAGGTCCGCTATTTTCTCGCTCTCGCGAAGACCCTGAACTTCACGCGCGCCGCCGAATCCTGCAACGTCTCGCAGCCAGCGCTCACGCGCGCGATCCAGCGCTTGGAGGAGGAACTCGGCGGCCCGCTGCTGCTGCGGGAGCGCAACCTCACGCAGCTCACGGACCTCGGCCGGCTGATGTTGCCGCATCTCGAGGCTGCGGCGATAGCCGCGGAGACCGCGACGGCGCAGGCCGCCGCCTTCAAGCGCCGCGACGCGGCGCCGCTCAGGCTCGGTCTCGGCACCACGATCTCGGCGCGGATTCTGATGCCGGTCCTGCGCGAGCTCGAAGAGCGCGTGAAAGCCTTCGAGCTCACCCTCACCGAGGGCGGGACGGGCTCCCTCTTCGAGGCGATGCTCGACGGCGAGATCGACACCGCCGTCGTCGTCGAGCCCGAGAAGCTGCCGGAGCGGCTCAATCGCTGGCCGCTATTCGAGGGCCGCTACGTCGTGCTCTGCCCGACGATGCACCGCTTCTCGAATCAGCCGGAGGTGCCAGCGACGGCGCTCGCCGAGGAATGCGTGCTGGTGCGCGCCGGGCGCGGCTGCGATTTCGAGACCCTCCTCGACCGGCTCTGCGACGGCGCCGGCGTCAAGCCGCGCATGCGCCACCGCGGCCGGAGCGAGGACCAAATCCAGCACATGGTGAGCGCGGGGCTCGGTGTTGCGATCTCCGCCGAGGAGCAGCCGGTCGCGGAGGGTGTCGTGGCGAAGCCGCTCGCCGATCCCGCGGCCAGGCGGCGGATCGTCGTCACTGCCGTCGCTGGGCGTCCGCACGGACCGGGGTTGTCGATGTTCTTGAAGCTGATGCGCGCCCGCGAATGGCGCGGGGCCCTAGAGCCAGGGCGGTAACGGATCGGGTATCTGCAGGAGATTGATGGTCATGTCACTGGGCGAGGAACTGGAGAAACTGCGTAGAGAGCGGATGGCCAACAAAGACATCCAGGCCGCCTACGAGGCGCTGGTCAACCAACTCGGCCGCGCCGAGGCGGCGGGACGCGCCCTCAAGTTGGGCGACGCCATGCCGAGCTTCCTGCTGCCGAACGCGGAGGGCCGTCTCGTGTTCTCCGACGACCTGCTGCGGCAGGGACCGTTGGTCGTGAATTTCTTCCGCGGCAACTGGTGCCCCTATTGCCGCCACACGCTGGAGACGCTGGAGAAGGCGCTGCCGCGGATCGAGGCGGCGGGCGGCCAACTCGTGGCACTGACGCCCGATACCGGCCGGCACCTCATGGAGACCAAGCGCAAGCACGGCCTTACCTACGAGATCCTCTCCGATATGGACGGCGCTGTCGGGCTGCAATTCGGCGTGCTGTTCCGTGCGCCGGAGACCTACCGCGCACTCCTTACCCGCTTCGGCGTCGATCTCGAGGAGCGGCACGGCAATGCCGGCTGGTTCATTCCGATGCCCGCGACCTTCGTCGTCGATCAGAGCGGCATCATCCGCTACGCCTTCGTCAACGTCGATTTCACCCGCCGCGCCGAGCCCGATGAGATCGTGGAGGTGTTGCGGGGACTGAAGCGCGGAGGGTGCTAGCGGCGATGAAGCACGATGCGAGGGTGACAGCACGCCGATCGGCTTGCCGACGCAGATGGCGGTAAACCATGACGTACCGCTCGGTGTTACCTATATGCTACCTGCGCCGCGGCACTCACGATTCGCTCTCGCGCCGCGCTTTCCCAACACCCTGATTTGTCGCCGATTTCTGGAGCGGGCGAAGGGATTCGAACCCTCGACCCCAACCTTGGCAAGGTTGTGCTCTACCCCTGAGCTACGCCCGCGCTCCGAACAGGGCGCGCATCATACTGGCCCCTCCCGGGTTTGCAAGCGGCGGCCGCCCCGGCTAAAACCCCGCGCCATGGCCCTCACACCCGACGAGCTGCTCGCGCGCTTGACCGCGCTCGGCATCCCCCACCGCACCTACGAGCACCCCGCGGTCTTCACCGTCGCGGAGTCGATCGAGCTCCTCGGGAAGCTCCCGGGCGGACACTGCAAGAGCCTCTTCCTCAAGGACAAGAAGGGCGGGCTCTGGCTCGCGGTGATGCTGGAGGAGCGGCGCATCGACATGAAGAAGCTCGCGGACCGGTTGGGCGCGCCGCGCTTCTCCTTCGGGAACGCCGAGCTCCTGGAGGAGGTGCTGGGCGTCACCCCCGGCAGCGTCACCCCCTTTGCCCTCGCGAACGACCGGGAGCATCGCGTCCGGGTCGTGCTCGACAAGGGGATGCTCGCCCACGACCCCCTCAACTATCACCCCCTCGTCAACACCAAGACCACCGCAATCTCGCCCCAGGACCTGCTCAAATTCATCGGAGCATGCGGCCATCAGCCCACGATACTGAGCCTCGAGGGGCTGGAGCGGCCTCCCGAGGCCATTTCCGCGCATACCCCCTGAGCCCAGGGAATCGCTTGTCAGGGACGGGCCCGGTCGCCATCTTCTAGGCCACCGCAACGGAGCCTAGACCCGGGACCCATGGAACAGATCATCGGGGCGGCCGCGCAGCCGGCGCCCGCCGACCTCATCAAGGAAAGCTCGACCGCGACCTTCATGGCCGACGTGATCGACGCCTCGCACGATCACCCCGTGATCGTCGATTTCTGGGCCACGTGGTGCGGCCCCTGCAAGACGCTGGGGCCCCAGCTCGAGAAAGCCGTGCGCGAGGCCAAGGGCGCCGTCCGCATGGTCAAAGTCGACGTCGACAAGAACCAGGAGCTGGCGCAGCAGATGCGGATCCAATCGATCCCCGCGGTCTACGCCTTCAAGGATGGGCGTCCCGTCGACGGCTTCGTGGGCGCGGTGCCGGAAAGCCAGGTAAAGCAATTCGTCCAGCGCCTGGCGCAAGCGGGCGCCAAGGGCAAAGGCCCCTCGCCCGTCGAGCAGGCGCTCGCGATGGCTAAGGAGGCGATGGCCGCCGGCGACACCGAGCGCGCCGGCGCGATCTATGCCCAAGTGCTCCAGCACGAGCCCGACAATGCCGAGGCGGTGGGCGGGCTTGCCCGCGCCCTCGTCGCGCGGGGACAAACGACCGAGGCGAAGGAGCTCCTCGCGGAAGTGCCGAAGGAGCTCGTGGACCACGCGGAGATCGTGGCCGCGCGCGCGGCGCTCGAGCTCGCGGAGGCGGGCGCCAAGGCCAAGGGCGCCCTCGGCGAGCTCCAGGCCCGCGTCAAGCACGACCCCAAGGATTTCGCCGCGCGCTTCGAGCTCGCCTCCGCGCGCTTTGCCGCGGGCGAGCGCGAGGCCGCGATCGACGACCTCCTGGAGATCGTGCGCCGCAACCGCAGCTGGAACGAGGACGCCGCCAGGAAGCAGCTCCTCAAATTCTTCGAGGCGATGGGGCCGACCGACCCGCTGACCGTCGCGTCGCGCAAGCGGCTCTCGTCGATTCTGTTTTCGTGAGCGGCCGCTTCGACCTCAGCTTCGAGCAGCTCCCGCCGGCGATCCCAATCTTCCCGCTAACGGGGGTGCTGTTGCTGCCGCGGGGACGGCTCCCGCTCAACATCTTCGAGCCGCGCTATCTCGCGATGGTCTCGGACGCGCTTCCCTGGCCGCGCCTCATCGGGATGCTGCAGCCGCAGGATGGGCGCGGGGACGCCGGCGAGCCGCCGGTCTATCCCGTGGGCTGCGCCGGCCGGATCATGCATTGGAGCGAGACCGAGGACGGCCGCTACATCATCCAGCTCCTGGGCACGGCGCGGTTCCGGATCGCGGGCGAGCTGCCGATGCAGCGGGGATACCGCCTCGTGCGCCCGGACTGGACGCCCTATCGCGGGGATCTCTCCCCTCCGCCCGCCGAGGCCGTGCTCGACCGCGAGCGGATGCTCCGCGCCTTGAAGCCCTTCCTCAAGCGGCACAACATCGAGATCGATTGGGCCGCCGCCGCCAAGGCGCCGGACGACGCGCTCGTGACCATGGTCGCGATGGGCTGTCCCTTTCAGCCCAGCGAGAAGCAGGCGCTCCTCGAGGTCGAGACGCTGGGCGAGCGCGCGAAGCTCCTGACGGCGCTCCTGGAGATGGCGGGAGCGCCCGCCGCGACGGAGCCCACGGGCGTGCGGCACTGAGGGAGAGCGTCATGACCGATAGCACCACCGAGGTCGACCCGAGGCTCCTGGAGATCCTGGTCTGCCCGCTCACCAAGGCGCCGCTCCGCTACGACCGCGAGCGCCAGGAGCTCGTGAGCATCGAGGCGGGCTTGGCCTATCCCATCCGCGACGGCATTCCCATCATGCTCGTCGACGAGGCGCGCCGGCTCGACGAGGCCGAGAAGGCCCGCTACGCCAGGCCATGAGCGCCGCCTGGCCCACGGAGATCCGCCTCAAGCAGGCGGAGAAGCTCCTGGAGATCGCCTTCGACGACGGCGCGACCTTCCGCTTCCCCGCGGAGTATCTCCGCGTCGAGAGTCCGTCCGCCGAGGTGCAGGGCCACGGGCCCGGGCAGAAGCAACTTGTAGCGAACCGGGCGCAAGTCGGCATCGTCGGCGTCGAGCCCGTCGGCAACTACGCGATCCGCATCGTCTTCGACGATCTCCACGACACCGGGATCTATTCCTGGACCTACCTCTATGAGCTCGGCCGCCAGCAGGAGAAGCGCTGGGCGGAGTATCTCGTGGCGCTCGAGGCGCAGGGCCTCTCGCGCGAGCCGAAAAGAAAAACCTGAACCGCCAGGACGCCAAAGCGCCGAGGGCAAGCGAAGGGATTCACCACGGAGGCACGGAGGTGAGCATCCCTGTGAACTCTCGAATTGAATCTGACTACTAATTATAGTAACCGAGTGCGTGGAGCCTAGCCTTAGGGGGGAGGGATGCGCGCTCGGATTATCCAGCTCTGTGCGGCGCTCTTGCTGTGTGCGGGGTGCGGGACCTTCAATTTCGTTGCGGTGAAGGATCACGTTCGCGCGCTCGAGGGAGCGCAGCCCACTCACGCGAGCGTGGCCGACCTCCCCTTCGCGACGCTGACCTTCCCGATCGACACGAAGTTCGAGATCGACGAGAAGAGCCCGGTGCTCGACTTCGGCGGCGACGGCAAGAGCTACGTGAAGGGCTTCGCGCTGCCCCAGCGCGACGGCGACTACCAGATCGTTCTGCGCACCTATCTGCTCCGCGACGGGCTCGTGGACTACGCAATGTACTTTCCGATCGTGATGCTGCTCGACGAGGATAGGAAACCGGTCCGTTCCCCGTTCGTGGCGAGCGATCGAACGCTGCCGGGATTCCAACTGCTCCCCGACGACCTCGAGATGACGCGCTACCGCGAGATCACCCAGCGCATAACGGCCGAGCCGCGGGTCCGCTACCTCGTGATCCGCACGAGCCGCAGCCTCATCGAGCAGGGCGGCATCGCATGGAACCCGCCATCGGCCGAGGTCGCCTCCGCCGTGATCGTGCCCATCTACATACCCGAGGGGCCGAAATTCCCGCGCCAAGTCGCGGGCTCTGCGGTCGGCAGGTTCCGAATCGAGCTCGAGGAAATTCCGCGCTGACGCGCGGCGGAACCGCTCTAGCGCCGCAGGAACGCCTCGACGAGCGCGTTGAAGCGCTGGGGGCGCTCGAAATAGACGCTGTGGCCCGCCTGCGGGACGGGCTCGACGCGGGCGCCCGGCGTGAGGCGCGCGAGCGCCGCGGCGGCGACGGCGGGGAAGACCACGTCTTCCTCGCCGACGATGTAGAGGACGGGCATCGCGAGCTTCCGCAAAGTCGACGCCGGGAGATTGCGCAGCGTGAAGATCTGCTTGCGGATGCGCTCCTTGTGCGCGGGCGGCGTCAGCGCGTCGATCTGCTGATAGAGGAAATGCGCGGCCGGCTGCTCGCGGGCGCCGCGGGCGCCGAGTGCGGGATGGACGCCCTCCGCCAGCAGGAGATCGCGCGCGTTCGCGGTCTGCGCCTGCCAGGCCTTGATCGCCGCGAGCTCCGGCCCCTCGACCGTCGTGAAATCGACGCGGCCCGAGGTCGAGGCGAGCACCAGCGCCGAGACGCGCTCGGGCCGGCGCAGCGCGAAATCGATCCCGGTCCAGCCGCCCATGGATTGACAGACGAGGCTCGCGCGCTCGATGCCGAGGTGGTCGAGGAGTGCGGCGAGATCGTCGGCATAAGCCTCGGCGCCCGCGCCGCCCGGCCGCTCCTTCGAGGGCGTGAAGCCCCGATGCGCGAAGACGATGCAGGTGTGGCGCTCCCGGAAGTGCGGCACCTGCTGCCACCAGGAGAGATGATTGCCGCCGAGCCCATGCGCGAACACGATCGCGGGCCCCGTGCCCGTGCACTCGTAATAGATCTCCGCATCGGGCCGCTCGACGAAGCCGGTCTTGCGCTGGGCGGGCATGGGAGGCTCCTAATTGGAAGCTGTCAGCTATCAGCTGTCAGCTGTCAGCTTTTTAGCACGCATCGCTCCGGCGTTGCATTCCTTCCCCGTCGTGCCCGGGACAAGCCCGGCTATGACGCAAGAGGGAAGAGGCTGATAGCTAACGGCTGACAGCTCATAACGCCTCGCCCCGCACCAGCCTCGGCAGATCCCCGACGACGCCCATCGCGTGCCGCATGAAGAGGCGCTTGAGGGGCGGGAGCTGGTTGACGGCGGCGAGGCCGAGGTCGCGGGCGAGCTTCACCGGCGGGATCGCATTCGAGAAGAGCCGGTTGAGTCCGTCGGTCACGGCGGAGAGCGTGAGCACGTCGAGGCTCCGCCAGCGCGCATACTCCGCGAGGCCGGCGGCATCGCCGATGTCGAGGCCGAGGCGGCGGCGGTCGACCAGCACCTCCGCGAGCGCGGCCACGTCCCGCAGACCGAGATTGAGCCCCTGCCCCGCGATCGGATGGATGAGATGCGCGGCGTCGCCCACGAGCACGAGCCGCTCGTCCCAGACGCGCTCGGCATGGAGGAAGGCGAGTGGATAGGACCAGCGCGGGCCGACCGGCGCGACCTCTCCGAGGAAATCGCCGAAGCGGCTGCGGAGCTCCGCGGCGAAGGGCTCCGCGGGAAGCGCCATCAGCGTCGGCGCGAGCTCCGCGCGCTCGGTCCAGACGAGCGAGGAGCGGTTCCCCGTGAGCGGCAGGATCGCGAAAGGACCCGCGGGAAGGAAATGCTCGATCGCGACGCCCTCGTGCGGGCGCTCGTGCTCGACGGTCGCGACGATGCCGGTCTGCGGATAGGACCAGCGCGTCGTGCGGATGCCCGCGCTCTCGCGGAGCGGCGAGGTCTTGCCATCCGCCGCCGCCGCCAGCCGCGCGCGGATCGCGCGGCCGTCGCCGAGATGGACGCGGGCGCCGGCGGCGCTCCGCTCGACGGACTTGACCGCGGCGGGCGCGATGTGGCGGAGCCGGGGCAAGGCCGCAACGCGCGCCAGGAGCGCCCGGCGCAGCACGCGGTTCTCGACGATCCAGCCGAGGGGATGGTCGCCGACGTCGCGATGGTCGTAGTGGAGGAAGAGCGGCGCGTCCTGATCGGCGACGCGGATCTCGAGAATGGGCGCCGCCTCCCCGCCGACCTGGCGCCAGATGCCGAGCGCCTCGAGCATGCGCTCGGAGCCATAGGCGATCGCGCTGGCGCGGCCGTCGAAGCTCTCCCCGAGCGTCACGGTCGGATCCTCGCGGTCGATGACGGCGGTCTCGAGCCCCGCCTCGGCGCAGGCGATCCCCAAGGCGAGGCCCACCAGGCCCCCGCCGACCACCGCGAGCTCGACGCTCTCGTGACTTCCGCTCATCGGCGGAGACTTTGGGCGGTGCCGGCCCCTCTGTCCAGGCGGCCCCCTGTCGCGCCGGGGAACCGGCAAGGACGGGCTTCCAAGAATCGCTGCCTTGCAGCATCATGCGCGGGGGTCCTGAGAGTGGGACCGGAGGCTGGGGAGTGCGGCTATGGATAGCGGGGTCGCCGCGCGCGCGCGCGAATTCAGGGTCATCCTGATCAAGCCGTCGCACTACGACGACGACGGCTACGTCATTCAGTGGCGGCGCTCGGGGATTCCCTCGAACAGCCTCGCCAGCGTCTACGGCCTCATCCAGGAATGCGCGGAGGCGCGCGCGCTCGGCCCCGAGGTCGAGATCACGCTCGAGGCCTATGACGAGTGCAACACCGTGATCGACGTGGCCGCGGCGGTAAAGCGCATCCGCGACGCCGGCGGCGGCATGATCGGCCTCGTGGGCGTGCAGTCGAACCAGTATCCGCGCGCGCTCGACCTCGGGCGCCAATTCCGCAAGGCGGGCCTGCCCGTGGTGATCGGCGGCTTCCACGTCAGCGGCTGCATCTCAATGCTGGAGCAGATGCCGCCGGAGCTCGTGGAGGCGCAGAATCTCGGCATCGTGCTCTATGCGGGCGAGGCCGAGGGCGGGCGGATGGCGGACCTCCTGCGCGACGTCGACCGCGGCGAGGCGAAGCCCATCTACAATTACCTCACGGACCTGCCGGACCTCGATGCCGCGACCTTCCCGATCCTGCCGCGGGACATCGTGACGCGCGTCGTCGGCCACTACGCGAGCTTCGACGCCGGGCGCGGCTGCCCCTTCCAGTGCAGCTTCTGCACCATCATCAACGTGCAGGGCCGGAAATCGCGCTATCGCACGGCGGACGACGTCGAGGCAATCGTGCGCGAGAACGCCAAGCGCAAGATCACGCATTTCTTCGTCACCGACGACAATTTCGCGCGCAACCGGAACTGGGAGGCGATCCTCGACCGGCTCATCGAGATGCGCCAGCAGGGCTTCAAGATCCGTCTCCTCCTGCAGGTGGACACGCTCTGCCACCGCACGCCCGGCTTCATCGAGAAATGCGCGAAGGCCGGCTGCTACATCGTCTTCATCGGCCTTGAGAACATCAATCCTGAATCGCTCCTCGGCACCAAGAAACGCCAGAACAAGATCTGGGAGTACCGGGAGATGCTGCAGGCCTGGAAGAACGCGCACGTGATGACCTGGGCGGGCTACATCACGGGCTTCCCGACGGACACGCCGCAGACGATCGCGCGCGACATCGAGATCATCAAGAAAGAGCTCCCGATCGACATCCTCGAATTCTTCTTCCTGACGCCGCTGCCGGGCTCGGAGGATCACAAGGTCCTGCACAGCCGCGGCGTGCCGATGGACCCCGATCTCAACAAGTACGACCTCGAGCACTACACGACGGCGCACGCACGCATGAGCCGCGAGGAATGGGAAGGCATCTACCGCGACGTCTGGAAGATCTATTACTCCGACGCGCACGTCGAGACGATCCTCCGCCGCGCGGTCGCGACGGGGCTCCGCGCGCGGCGCGTCGTCGATGCCTTGGTCGCGTTCGCGGGCGCGCTCCGGATCGAGGGCGTGCACCCGCTTCAGCTCGGCCTCGTCCGACGCAAGATCCGCACCCAGCGCCGCCCCGAGCTCGAGCGCGAGAACCCGCTCCTCTTTTATCCCCGCTGGTGGCTCGATTTCACGGTGGCGGCGGTGCGCTGGGGCCTCCTCTACCTGCGCTTCCACCGCATCCTCAGGCGCGTGCTCAAGGACCCGAACGGCAAGGCCTACACCGACACGGCCCTCCAGCCGACCGCGGCCGGCGAGGTCGACCACGTCGTCGAGACCTACGCCGACCTCATCAAGCCCACCTACGGTGCGCCGAAGCACGCGGAGAAGGTGCAGGCTTAGGGCCGCAGACTCAAAACTGCGCAGCCTGCCCATGAAATAGGCGCATGGCTGCGACTTGGCGAAAAAATAGGCAAAATTAGACAGCCGCGTGCGAGTGCAGGCGCTCCGAAGGCGCGCTCGCCTGGGTTCTCTTCGGGAGACGCCCACGGCGCGTGAGGCTCCGCGCCCGCGCTTAATCCCCTCTGTCGAGTTACGCGATTCTCGTCATGCCCGGCCTTGTGCCGGGCATCCACGAGGCTTTGCCGAGCCCTCGAGCACGTGGATGGCCGGGACAAGCCCGGCCATGACGGCGAAGAAAACTCGCGGATTCACTCGGCGCCGCGGCCTCGCTAAGCCCTTGGCACGAATCTTGTTTATGGCGAGGGGCGGCAGCGTCTCGCGGTCGGGGGAGCGTGGGGCGGGGGCCGAGAACCGGATTTTGGGAGACATGACATGAAGCTTCGTTGGTTCAGGTCCATGCGGGGGGCACTGCCGATGCTGGCGGCGGGGCTATTGGTCCTTTTCACCCTGTCGATTTCGTCGCTGGCATTGGCACAGGCACAAGCGCCCGCCGCGGGAACGCCGCCCGCAGCGGCCGCGGCGTCCGCTCCGGCAGCGCCCGAGGCGGCACCGCCGGCCTGCGCCAACGATCCCGATCCCAAGAAGGCCGTGCTCGAGAACTGCACGCCCAATTCCGGCGACACCGCCTGGATGCTGACCTCGGTGGCGCTGGTGCTCATGATGACGATCCCGGGCCTCGGCCTCTTCTACGGCGGCATGGTCCGCAAGAAGAACGTCGGCGACACGGTGATGCAGAGCTTCGCCATCACCTGCATCGTGACCGTGCTCTGGGCGGTGCTCAACTACAGCACGGCCTTCCGCGCGGGATCGGCCTTGATCGGCGGGCTCGACCGGGCGTTCCTGCAGGGAATACTGAGCGACATCTCCAAGGGCATCGGCAATCCGAATTCGCTCGCGCCGACGATCCCCGAGACCGTCTATATGTGCTTCCAGATGACCTTCGCGATCATCACCCCGGCGCTCATCGCGGGCGCCTTCGCGGAGCGCATGAAGTTCTCGTCCATGTGCCTCTTCATCGCGCTCTGGGCGACGCTCGTCTATGCGCCGATCGCGCATTGGGTCTGGGGTCCGGACGGCTTCCTCAACAGCGGCAATAGCGACGCCAAGTGGAAGGTGCTGGACTTCGCGGGCGGCACGGTCGTGCACATCAACTCCGGCGTCGCGGGTCTCTGCTGCGCGCTCATGCTGGGCAAGCGGAAGGACATGGGGCCGCCGCACAACGTCGTCCTGACCTTCATCGGCGCGTCGCTGCTCTGGGTCGGCTGGTTCGGCTTCAATGCAGGCTCCGCGGTGACCGCGGGCATGCAGGCGGGCATGGCCATGACCGTGACGCAGATCGCCACGGCCGTCGCGGCGCTCACCTGGATGTTCGTGGAGTGGGCGGCGCGCGGCAAGCCCACCGTCCTCGGCATCTGCTCGGGCGCCGTCGCGGGCCTCGTCGCGATCACGCCGGCCTCGGGCTTCGTCGGTCCCGCCGGCTCGATGGCGATCGGCGTCGCCGCCGGCGTCGTCTGCTACCTCGGCGTCACCACGGTCAAGTCGATCTTCGGCTACGACGACGCGCTCGACGCTTTCGGCGTCCACGCGCTCGGCGGCGCCGCGGGAGCGATCCTCACGGGCGTCTTCGCGATCGAGCAATACGGCGGCACGCCGGGCGCGATCGAGGGGAACGTGGGCCAGGTGATCAACCAGCTCATCGGCGTCGGCATCGTGGTGGTCTACGACGTGATCGCCACGCTCATCATCCTCAAGGTCGTGGACGTGATCCTGGGCCTGCGCGTCGACGTCGAGATCGAGCGCGACGGCCTCGACCTCGCCCTCCACGGCGAAGTCGTGCAGTAAGCGTCTCCTCCTGGAGCCTCGGGGGGCGCCTTCGGGCGCCCCTCTTTTTGCCTGTATGAAGGCTTTTTGAACCACCAAGGCAGCAAGTTTTTTCTCGCGGCGAAGCCGCAATCAATCCTCAGCGGCCTCCGCGCAACCTCTGCGGCCTCCGCGCGATTCTTTCGCGCAGAGGACGCGGGGGGTGCGCGGAGGACGCAGAAAAATGGAATTGCGGCTTCGCCGCGGGAAAGAACTTGGCGCCTTGGTGCCTTGGCGGTTCATCCCTTTCTTTTTTTCGTGCGCCGAGATTCGATACTTCTAGAAATGTCGTTGACACCCGCCCTCGGCGCCGGTATCGTTTCAATGAAACTCGAAAGGTCCCGGGCATGAACGCGGCGGATGCAGTGGCGAGGCTGGGGGCGCTGGCGCAGGAGACGCGGCTTGCGATCTACCGGCTGCTGGTGGAGGCGGGGCCGGGCGGCCTTGCCGCGGGCACGATCGCCGAGCGCCTCGACGTCCCGCCCTCCTCGCTTTCCTTCCATCTCGCGGAGCTGCATCGCTCCGGCCTCATCGCGCAGCGACGCGAGAGCCGCTCGCTCGTCTACAGCGCGGATTTCCGCGCCATGAACGGCCTCCTGGCCTATCTCAGCGAGAACTGCTGCAGCGGCAATACCGCCGCCTGCGCCCCCGTCCTCGCGCCATCTTCCCTCCGCCAGAGCAAAGGAGCGCGCCATGAAGCGCCTGCACGTGCACGTCGCCGTCGCTGACCTCGCGAAGTCCGTCCGGTTCTATTCGACGCTCTTCGCGGCCGAGCCCACGGTGCTGAAGCCGGATTACGCGAAGTGGATGCTCGCGGATCCCCGAGTCAACTTCGCGATCTCCGCGCGGGGCAAGACCGAGGCCGGCCTCGACCACCTCGGCATCCAAGTCGAGGACGAGGCCGAGCTCGCGGAGGTCTATGGCCGGCTCAAATCCGCGGAGGGCCCCGTGCTCGAGGAGGGCGCCACCACCTGCTGCTACGCCAAGTCCGAGAAATCCTGGATCGTCGATCCCAGCGGCCTCTCCTGGGAGACCTTCCTCACGCACGGAGAAAGCACGGTCTACGGCGAGAGCGCTGCCCTCGCGGGGCTGCGGGCGGCGGCGCCGAGCGGCGCCTGCTGCGGCGGCGCGGAGGCAAAGCCCGAGCCGGCGAAAGCCGCCGCCTGCTGCGGTTGAGAGGGCAGCCATGGCTCGCATCTACAACGTCCTTTTCCTCTGCACCGGCAACTCCGCGCGCAGCATCCTCGCGGAGGCGCTGCTCAACCACTGGGGCAAGGGCCGTTTCCGCGCCCATAGCGCCGGGAGCCATCCGAAGGGCGAGGTCAATCCCCTGAGCCTCGAGGTGCTCCGCGCCGCCGGGCTTCCCGCGAGCGGATACCGCAGCAAGAGCTGGAGCGAGTTCGCGTCGCCCGGCGCGCCCGAGATGGATTTCGTCTTCACGGTCTGCGACGACGCCGCGGGCGAGATTTGTCCGGTTTGGCCGGGCAACCCCTTGACCGCGCATTGGGGTGTGCCCGACCCCGCCGCCGTCGTGGGTCCGGAGCCCCAGCGCCGGAAAGCCTTCCGCGACGCCTTTCTCGCGCTCGAGGCGCGCATCAAGCTCTTCACGAGCCTTCGCCTGGAAGCGCTCGAGCGCATGGCGCTGAAGCGCCGGATCGAGGAAATCGGCCGCGAGACGAGCGCGAAGGTATGAGGGACGGCGAGACGCCGGCGGCGCTGCGCGCGGCCGGCTTCGAGCTCGTCGCCACCGCCTTGCTGCTGATCGCGGTGGTGGGCTCGGGCATCATGGCGGAGCGGCTGAGCGGGGGAAACGCGGGCCTCGCGCTCCTCGCGAACGCGATTGCGACGGGCGGCGCGCTCTTCGCGCTCATTCTCGCCTTCGCCCCGCAATCCGGCGCCCACATGAATCCGGTCGTGACCGCGGCGGCGGCGCTTTCGGGCGAGCTGCCGTGGCGCACCGCCTGGGCTTACGCGCTCGCGCAGGTCGCGGGCGCCGTCCTCGGCGTCGTCCTCGCCCATCTGATGTTCGACCTGCCGCCGCTGCAGCTCGGGACGCACGTGCGGACGGGCGCGGGACAATGGCTCGCCGAGGCGATCGCGACCTCGGGGCTATTGGCGACGATCTTCGGCGCGCGCCGGCACGGCATCCCCGCCACCGGCGCGGCGGTCGCCGCTTACATCGCCGGCGCCTATTGGTTCACGGCCTCGACCTCCTTCGCGAACCCTGCCGTCACGCTCGCGCGCTCCCTCACGGACACCTTCGCGGGCGTCCGTCCCGCCGATGCGCCGGGATTCATCCTGGCGCAGCTCGCGGCCCTCGTCCTCTCCCTCCCCTTGCTGCGAGCGCTGCGGCGATAGCGCGCCGCCCTCGACCGGCGGCTTCCTCGAGCCGAGTGCCTTGGCGGTTCGTGCTTTTCGGCAAGCCCGGCGGAAATCCCTAAATTGTCGGAGATACTTAACGCATCCTTTACGGCACCGGCGCTCATATTGCGGCGAACGAAGGCAAATTCGCGCTGGCGACCCCGCCGGCGTCCGAGGTCAGCATGTCAGACGTCCGATGGTCGCACGGTATCGCCGCGGAAGAGGGGGCCCGGCATAACTCGCTGCTGCCGCTCCTCGCCTCGCTCCTCTCCGCGCGCAAAAGCTTCACCTATCTCATCACGGCGATCTGGGCCGGCGGACTCTGGTGCTATCTTCGCTCGCTCACCAACAACGACGTCGCCTGGGCGCTCGTCGCGGCGGAGAAGTGGCTGGCGGGTGCGCAGCTCTATCAGGACGTGATCGAGGTCAACCCGCCGCTCTTCATCTGGCTCAAGGCGCCCGTGGTGCTGGCGTCGCATTGGACGGGAATCCCGGCGACTGAGCTGGTCGTTTTCTACTTCTTCGCGCTCATCGCGCTCTCGCTCGGCCTCATCTGGAAGACGACGGAGAACGGCTTCGATCGGACGAACCTCCTGGGGCGCGGCCTCACGCTCGCCTCGGCGATCGTCCTCATCGTCTTTCCCGCCCGCGATTTCGGCCAGCGCGAGCACATCATGCTGATCTTCGCCCTGCCTTACATGCTGCTGGTGGCGCGGCGCGCACTGGGCCTCGAGATCCGGCACGGCCTCGCCACGACGATCGGGCTCCTCGCGGGACTCGGCTTCGCGCTGAAGCCGCCGTTCTTCGTGGTCCTCCCGTTCATGCTGGAGTTCTACCTCGTGTTCCGGCGGCCATCGCTCAGGACCGCGCTCCGGCCCGAGCTGGTGGCGGCGGCGGTCATCTTCGTCGGCTACGGCTTCCTCGTGGTCGCCATGACCCCGGATTATCTGATCCGGGTGGTGCCGTGGATTCTCCTGGTCTACGGCGAAGGCTATGGGACCTCGACGTGGTCGATCATCTTCTGCTGGCAGAGCGCTGCGCTCCTGGGGCTGCTCGTCACCCACATCGGTCTGCGGTCGCGGCAGGCCTATCCCATCGTCACGGACGTGCTGCTGATCTGCGCCGCGGCATTCTTTCTCACCTACGTGATGCAGGCGAAGGGCTGGGCCTATCAGATCTTGCCGGCGACCGCGCTCATTTTCCTCTCGATCGTCGTGATCGCGGTCTCCGATCCGCTGCGCCGTGGGCTCCACGGCGTCCTCCCGACCGTCGGCGTCTTCGCGCTGGGAGCGATGACCTCGCTGCCGCTGGCGATGGGCGGCTATCGGAATCCCGCGATCAAGACCCTGCTTCCGATCGTGCGCGAGCATGCGGCGGGGGGCTCGATCTACACCCTCTCCTCCTATCTCTGGATGTCGTTTCCGCTCGTCAACAAAGCCGGGGTCGGCTGGTCCTCGCGCTTCTCGACGCTCTGGCTGCTGCCGGGCGCCGAGCGTCGGCTCGCCTCGCCCGAGGCCGCCAACGATCTCGCGCTCGCGAGCATGCTCAGGGCCGCGGAGAGCTACACGCTCGCCGCCGTGGTCGAGGATTTCGAGCGGGATCCCCCGAAGCTCGTCATCGTCGACCGCCGCCGCGACCCGCGCTTCGGAGACACGTCCTTCGATTATCTTGCCTATCTCAACGCCGACGGCCGCTTCTCCAGCATCTGGTCGCACTACCGGAAGCTGAGGAGCGTGACCTTCGACGATCTTGGCAAGCTCGATATCTACGAGCGCATCCCGGAGACGGCGCCCGCCTCCCCTGCCCCCTAGCCGCAGCATGGAATTCCTCGCCCTCATCGCCAAAGCCGCAATTGCGCCGATCGACAGCGTCGCGGAAGACTGGGGCGACCGTGTCAACTGGATCTATCTGGCGGCGGCGCTCGCGATCGCGTTGGGCGTCCAATGGCGGCGGGAGGCGGCGCGCGGCCTCGCTCACGCGCTCGAGGCATGCCTGCCGCGCGAGGTCTGGGCGCACCCCTCGGCGCGCGCCGACTACTGCGTCTGGATCCTCAACGGCGTGCTGATCGCCCTCGCGCTCCCGGCCCTGCTGGTCTCGCAGCAGGGAGTGCAGGCGCTGACGATTTCCGCGCTTGGCTCGATCGCGGGAACCGCCGGCGGGGGCATCACGGCCGGACCCTGGGCCCGCGTGCTCTACACCGCGACGGACATACTGGCGCTCGATTTCGGGCTCTTCTTCGCGCATTGGCTGCAGCACCGGGTGCCCGTGCTCTGGGAATTCCACAAGACCCATCATTCCGCGGAGGTGCTGACGCCGATCACGGTCTTCCGCATGCACCCCGTCGACATCTGGCTCAACGTGAGCCTGACGGCGGCGCTCCTCGGCCTCAACGCCGGCGTCTTCCAGTTCCTCTACGCGGAGCCGCCGGCGGTCTTCAGCGTCTTCGGCTTCAACGTCGTGATGTTCGCTTTCCTCGTCGCGGGCTATCACCTCCGGCACAGCCATGTCTGGGTGATGTATCCGCACTTCATCGCGAAGCACATCAGCAGCCCCGCGATGCACCTCATCCATCACGGCGCGGATCCCAAATACTTCGACAAGAACTTCGCGCAGATCTTCACCTTCTGGGACCGGATCGCGGGGACGCTCTATCTCCCGCAGGAGCGGGAGCAGATCGAGTTCGGCCTCGGCAAGGACAGCGACTTTCCCTCCCGCAGCGTCCTCGGCCTCTACCTCGCCCCC
>DATKNV010000029.1:0-4875 GCA_035541215.1 Allostellaceae bacterium
CTCGACGAGGTGATGGCAGGGCTCCGCCCGACCGAGGTCGACGCGATGGTCGCGGCCTTCCGTGCTCTCGTGCGCGAGACCGGCCTCACGATCCTGCTGACGGAGCACGTCATGCGCGCGGTGATGGCGCTCTCGGACGCGATCGTCGTGCTGCATCACGGGCAGAAGATCGCGGAGGGAGCGCCCGCGGCGGTGGCGCGCGATCCCCGCGTCCTCGAATGCTATCTCGGCAGTCACCGCGACGGCGCTGAGGCCGGCACCTGATGCTGGCCATCCGGGACCTCGATCTTTTCTACGGCGACGCCCGTGCACTCGAGGGCGTCTCGCTCGACGTGAAGGCCGGCGAGATCGTCGCGATCGTCGGCGCCAACGGCGCGGGGAAGACCTCGGTCATTCGCACCGTCGCGGGCATGCACCGGCCGCGGCGGGGCTCGATCGAGTTCGAGGGCCGCGAGATCGCGGGCGAGCCCTCGCATCGCATCTGCGACCTCGGCATCGGTCAGGTGCCGGAGGGCCGGCAGATTTTCCCGACCATGACCGTGCGCGAGAATCTCGAGATGGGAGCCGTCATCCCCCGCGCACGCGGGGCGGCGGCCCGCAATCTGGCGCGCGTCCTCGCGCTCTTCCCGCGGCTCGCCGAGCGCCGCCGCCAGACCGCGGGCACGCTCTCCGGCGGCGAGCAGCAGATGCTCGCCATCGGCCGCTGCCTCATGGGTGCGCCGCGGCTCATCATGTTCGACGAGCCCTCGCTGGGCTTGGCGCCCGTGGTGGTCGAGGAGATGTTCCGCGTCATCCGCCGCCTCAACGAGGAGGACGGGATCACCGTCGTGCTGGTCGAACAGAACGTCGCGCAATCGCTGGCGCTCGCGGATCGCGGCTACGTGCTCGAGAGCGGCCGCATCGTGCTCTCCGGGAGCGGCGCGGAGCTGCTGGCGGACGACGGCGTACGCCAGGCCTATGTCGGGATATGAAGTAAGCGCACCGGTCCTAAGCCGAAGACATCTCTCCCTCCGCGCGGAGCATGCGGATGCTCTCGCGGAACGCGCGAAGGGTGTCCTCGATCTCGGCCTTGCCGTGCGAGGCCGAGGTGAAGCCGCCGATGCGGTTGTTGACGTCGACGCCGTTCGCGAGCAGCGCCAAGCGCAGCTTGCGCGCGAGCGCGGGCGGGTTCGAGAGCATCTCCTTGTAGTCGATGCCCGTGGGATCAAAGCGGCGCGGGTCGAATTTGCGCTGCTTCGCGTTGAGGAAGGTGTGAAAGCCGCTGAAGGTGCCGTGAACGGCCCAGGGCGCACGCTCCTCCGCGAGCATCTCGTTGAGGGCGGCGCGAAGCTCTGCCGCGCTCGCAGTGGCGCGCGCGCAGGCGTCGGTCGAGCCCACGATCTCCAGGGCCGCGATTCCCGCGGCGGCCGAGAGCGGATTGGCGTTATAGGTGCCGGGATGCGCGATCTTCTCGCGCTGCTTGCGCTCGGCGGCGTCGAAATCGAGATCGTCGAGGATGTCGCGGCGGCCGGCGATCGCGCCGCCCGGGAGCCCTCCCGCGAGGATCTTTGCGAGCGAGGTGAGGTCGGGTGTGATCCCGAACTGAGCCTGCACGCCGCCCGGCGAGACGCGGAAGCCCGTGATTACCTCGTCGAAGATCAGGAGGATGCCGTGCTTGCGCGTCTCCTCGCGCAGCATCGCGAGGAAGGAGGGCGGGAGGGGCGCCGCGCCGAAGCTCGAGCCCGTGGGCTCGAGGATGACGCAGGCGATGTCGTTCCGCGAGGCGAAGGTCTCCTTGACCGCGGCCTCGTCGCCGGGCGGCAGCAGAATCACGTGCTCGGCGATCCCCGCGAGCACGCCCGCGGTGGGCGTGCCGTCGAAGTGATTGGCGTGGCCCGAGGTCATGTGGTCGTGCCAGCCGTGGAAATGCGTGAGGAAGCGCACGAATTTTGGCTTCCCCGTGAAAGCGCGCGCAAGACGCACGCCCATCAGCGTGGCCTCGGTGCCGGATGAGGTAAATCGCACGCACTCGGCGGAGGGAACCATCCGGCGCACCAGCCCCGCCCATTTCACCTCGCGCGCGTGGTTCGCGCCGAAATGCGTTCCCTGCTCGAGCGCGGCGTGGGTCGCTGCCACGACGCTCGGGTGGTTGTGGCCTAGGATCAGCGCGCCGTGACCGCCGAAGAAATCGACGTACTCGTTGCCGTCGACGTCCCATTTGCGCGGCCCCTTCGCGCGCTCGACGTAAATGCCATAAGGCTTCAGATACCGCGCGTCGTGAGTGATGCCGCTGGGGAGGAGCGCCTGCGCCTCCGCCGCGAGCCGCTCGGAGCCGGGCGTGCGCTCGCGGTAGGCCGCGACGATCTTCGAATTGGTGAGGCTGGTATCGGGCATGGGACGGGCTCCGCTGCTGGCGACGGGTGCGATAGCACTCTACTAGACCCGGCCCGGCTCCCGCAGCCACCTTGATCTAGGTCATAGCTGCCCCGCGGCTCGCCCGGCACTTTCGAGCCCGACATGACCCATTCGGCCGAGCTATTCGAAGCGCTTTGCACACCCGGGACGGGCGTGATCGCGGCGTTGGTGCTGGCGGGACTGATCGGCAGCATCGGCCACTGTGCGACCATGTGCGGCCCCTTCGTCCTCGCGCAGGTTCCGGAGCGAGCGGACGGCGGGGGCGGCTGGTATCTCCTGCGGGGGGCGCTCATCCCCTACCACCTCGGACGAGCCACGACTTATACGCTGTTGGGGGGCGCGGTCGGAGAATTCGGCCGCGGCCTCGCTGCTGCGGCGGCGCTCGAGCCGGTGCTGACCGGCTTCCTCCTGCTGGCAGCGCTCCTGTTTCTGCTGCAAGCCCTCGCCGGGGCGGGCGCGATTCGGGCCTTGGGCGCGGGCGGTGCCTTCGGCGTCAGGGTCGGAGCGGCACTCGCCCGCCTCGCGCGCGCATTCGCGGGAGGCCGGGGAATCGGTGGTTATGCCTTGGGCGTCGCGCTCGGATTCCTGCCCTGCGGCCTCCTCTACGGTGCACTCGCAGCGGCGGCGGGGACGGGGAGTCCCTGGCTCGGTGCCGCCGCCATGGCGGCATTCTCGGCCGCGACCATGCCGAGCCTGATCGTCGTCGGGTGTGTCGGCGCGGGGCTCACGCAGCGCTGGCGCGCCACCGCGCGGCTCCTCGCGGTGCCGCTGCAAGGCCTCAACGCCGCGCTCTTAATCTTCCTGGCGCTCGGCGCCGGAGGAGCCAGTCATTTGACCTAGATCAAGGCGGCACCCCTTGGGTGCCGTAGATATCCGCTCGCGGCGATCCATTCGTGCCGCCGCGCCCCGCAACCCCGGCCCCTGACGACGAGCCTCAGATGTCAACTGTCGCCCTCGACACCGCCGCGCGCCCCGCCGAATCCTACAACGAGGCCGTCGTGCGGGCCTGCGTCATTGCGAGCCTTTTCTGGCTGGTCGCCGCCCTCGCGGACGGGGTCTTCATCGCGCTCCAGCTCTGCTGGCCGCAGCTCAATCTCGGGCTGGAGTGGACGACCTTCGGGCGGCTCCGGCCGCTGCACACCTCGGCCGCGATCTTCGCCTTCGGCGGCAACGCGCTCCTCGGCACTTCGTTCCACGTGGTGCAGCGCACCTGCCGCGCGCGGCTCTTCGGCGGCGACGCGCTCGCCTGGTTCGTCTTCTGGGGCTACCAGTTCTTCATCGTGATCGCGGCCACCGGCTACATCATGGGCGTGACCCAGGGCCGCGAATACGCGGAGCCCGAGTGGTACACCGATCTCTGGCTCACGATCGTCTGGGTCGCCTACCTCGTCATCTATCTCGGGACCATCCTCAAGCGGCGCGAGCCGCACATCTACGTCGCGAACTGGTTCTACCTCGCATTCATCGTGACGATCGCGGTGCTGCACATCGTCAACAACCTCGCGGTGCCGGTCTCGATCTTCAGCGCCAAGAGCTACTCGCTCTCCTCGGGCGTGCAGGACGCGCTGACGCAGTGGTGGTACGGCCACAACGCCGTCGGCTTCTTCCTCACCGCGGGCTTCCTCGGGATGATGTACTACTTCCTTCCGAAGCAGGCGGACCGTCCCATCTATTCCTACCGGCTCTCGGTCGTCCATTTCTGGACCCTGATCTTCCTCTACATCTGGGCGGGACCGCATCACCTGCACTACACGGCGCTTCCGGACTGGGCGCAGACGCTCGGCATGGTGTTCTCGGTGATGCTGTGGATGCCGTCCTGGGGCGGCATGATCAACGGCCTCATGACGCTGTCCGGCGCCTGGGACAAGCTCCGCACCATTCCAGCGCTGCGCTTCTCCGTCGCCGCCGTCGGCTTCTACGGCATGTCCACCTTCGAAGGGCCGGTGATGTCGATCCGGCAGGTGAACGGCCTCAGCCACTACACCGATTGGACCATCGGCCACGTGCACTCCGGCGCTCTCGGTTGGGTCGCCTTCATTTCCGTAGGCGCAATGTATTACATGATTCCGCGCTTGTTCGGCAAAACCGAAATGTGGTCGACCAAACTGATCACGCTGCACTTCTGGATCGCGACGATCGGTATCGTGCTCTATATCGCGGCGATGTGGATTTCCGGCGTTATGCAGGGTCTGATGTGGCGTGCGATGAACGCTGACGGTACCTTGACGTATGCATTTGCCGAATCGGTGAAGGCAACGTATCCGTTCTATGCGATCCGCCTGCTGGGTGGCGTGCTGTTCCTCTGCGGCATGCTCATCATGGCGTACAACGTCATTCGCACGATTGCCGGCGGCAAGGCGGTCGATGCGACCATTCCTGTTGCTGCCGCGGCACACGCGTGACGCGCGGGGAGAGATACGATGAAACTGTCGCAGGAAATGGTTGAAAAGAACGTCGGCTGGATGATTGTCTTGATTATTC
>DATKNV010000030.1:0-28025 GCA_035541215.1 Allostellaceae bacterium
CATGATCGAAGAAGCGATCTACTCCAACCCCAAGGTCAAGGAATGCATCGTGATCGGGATTCCCGATCGCTATCGCGGCCAGACCATCAAGGCCTTCGTTGCGCTCCACCCAGGCCAGCACCTCGACGAGGCGGAACTCATCGCCTTTCTCAAGGACAAGCTCTCGCCGATGGAAATGCCGAAGCTGGTGGAATTTCGGGAGAGTCTGCCTAAGACATTGATCGGAAAGCCTTCGAAGCAGGCGCTGCTCGCCGAGGAGGAGGCCCGGGCGGCGCGTGCGAAACAGGCTGACAAGAGCGGGGCTTGACGGCGCACTCAACGTGCCCTAACGTCTGCGTCAGAGACCTAACGCGAACGTAAGGTCATGATCGGAGCCCTCGAGGCCAGCGCGGCGAACGGCGATGGGCCGGCTCGCCTCTACTCCATCGGCGATCTCGCGGCGGAACTCGAGGTTTCGCAGCGCGCGATCCGCTTTTACGAGGACCGGGGTCTGCTGAAGCCCCAGCGCGTCGGCTCCAATCGAGCCTATACCCACGGCGACCGTGCGCGGCTCGTGCTGATTCTCAGGGGCAAACGCCTCGGCTTCAGCCTTTCCGACATCAAGGAGATGCTCGATCTCTATGATGTCGACTCCGACCACCTGGAGCAGCTCCGTGTCACCCTCGACAAGGGCCGCGCGCGCATCGCCGAGCTCGAGCGCCAGCGCTCCGAGATCGACGCGACGCTTGCGGAGTTGCGCGAAATCGAAAGCATCGTCCTCAGCATGATCCGTGAGCGGGAGCGCAGCTCCCGCAAGCGCAAGGAAGGAGACCCATCGTGAAGAGCGTGGTCATCGCGGGCTATGCCCGCTCGCCGTTCCATTTCGCCAAGAAGGGCGCACTCGCCCGCGTGCGGCCCGACGACATGTGCGCCCAGGTGATCGCGGGTCTAGTCGAGCGCACGAAGATCGATCCCGCGACGCTCGAGGACGTGATCGTCGGCTGCGCCATGCCCGAGGGCGAGCAGGGCCTTAACATTGCCCGGCTCGCCTCGTTTTTGGCGCATCTCCCGATCACCGTCGCGGGGACGACGGTGAACCGCTTCTGCGGCTCCTCGATGCAATCCGTCCACATGGCCGCGGGCGCGATTCAGCTCGACGCCGGCGACGCCTTCATCTGCGCGGGCATCGAGTCGATGACGCGGATACCCATGGGGGGGTTCAATCCCTCGCCCAACCGCGACCTCGTCGCGACCTTCCCTGCCGCCTACATGTCCATGGGCGAAACCGCGGAGAACGTCGCCCGCAAATACCAGGTGACGCGCACCGACCAGGACGCCTTCTCCGCGCGGAGCCACCGCAAAGCCGCCGCCGCGCAATCCGCGGGGAAGCTCGCGGCGGAGATCGTGCCGATCAAGTCGAAGACCGGCGCCGTCGACAAGGACGGCTGCATCCGGCCCGACACGACGCCGGAGATTCTGGCGGGGCTGCAGCCGGCCTTCGAGAAGGAGGGCACGGTGACCGCGGGCAGCTCCTCGCCGCTCACCGACGGCGCCTCCGCGATCCTCGTCTGCACGGAGGACTATGCCAAGCGCAACAAGCTCGAGCCGCTCGCGCGCGTCAAATCGATCGCGGTCGCAGGCTGTCCGCCGGAGATCATGGGGATCGGTCCCGTCGATGCGACCAAGAAAGCGCTGAAGCGGGCGGGGATCCAGGCCAAGGACCTCGACGTGATCGAGCTCAACGAAGCCTTCGCCTCGCAGGCGATCGCCTGCATGCGCGAGCTCGGCCTCGACGAGGCCAAGGTGAATCTCGACGGCGGCGCCATCGCAATCGGCCACCCGCTTGGTGCCACCGGCGCCCGCATCACCGGCAAGGCCGCGCAGCTCCTGCAACGCGAGGGCAAGCGCTACGCGCTCGCGACCCAATGCATCGGCGGCGGGCAAGGTATTGCCACCATCCTCGAGCGGCTCTGAGACGGGAGGCACTGTCATGACCGCGATCCGCAAGGCGGCGGTGCTGGGCTCGGGCGTGATGGGTGGCGGCATCGCCGCGCACATCGCCAATGCCGGCGTGCACGTCGTCCTCCTGGACATCGTCCCCAAGAACGCCAACAACCGGAATCAGGTCGCGGAGGCCGCCCTCGACCGGCTCAAGAAGGCCGATCCTGCGGCCTTCATGCACCCGAAGAACGCGCAGCTCGTCACCCCCGGCAATCTCGAGGATCATCTGCCGCTGCTCGCGGACTGCGACTGGATCGTCGAGGCCGTGCTCGAGGACGTCGCGGTGAAGCGCGCGACCTACGAGAAGATCGAGAAGCACCGCAAGGACGGCTCGATCGTCTCCTCCAACACCTCGACGATCCCCCTGGGCGACCTCGTCACGGGCATGCCCGAGCGCTTCCAGCGCGATTTCTGCATCACGCATTTCTTCAATCCGCCGCGCTACATGCGGCTCCTGGAGATCGTGCACGGGCCGAAGACGCGGGCCGAGGCCGTGGCGGCGGTCGAGGAATTCTGCGACCTGGGGCTCGGCAAGGGCGTCGTCCACTGCAAGGACACGCCGGGCTTCATCGCGAACCGCATCGGCGGCATGTGGATCCAGTCCGCGCTCGGTGCCGCGATGGACTTAGGCCTCACCGTCGAGGAGGCCGACGCCATCATGGGACGCCCCTTCGGCTTCCCGCGCACGGGCGTCTTCGGCCTCCTCGACCTCGTGGGCATCGACCTCATGCCGCACATCGCCGCGAGCATGAAGCGCACGCTGCCGCCCGACGATCTCTACATCCGGAACCTCCGCGACCCCGAACTCATCCGGAAGATGATCGCGGAGGGCTACACCGGGCGCAAAGGCAAGGGCGGCTTCTATCGCATGGTCAAGTCCGCGCAGGGGCGCAGCAAGGAGTCGCTCGACCTCAAGACCGGCGAATACCGGAAGCCCATGACGCCGGAGCTCGAGAGCATCCGCGCGGGCAAGCGCGATCTCCGTGCGCTCCTCGCCCATCCCGACCGCGGCGGCGAGTACGCGCGACGCGTCGCTGCGCTCACTCTCACCTACACCGCGGCGCTCGTGCCGGAGATCGCCGACGACATCGTCGCCGTCGACGAGGCGATGCGGCTCGGATACGCCTGGAAATGGGGCCCGTTCGAGCTCTTGGACAAGATCGGCGTCGATGCCTTCATCGCGGGGCTGCAACAGCAGAAGCTCCCGGTGCCGCCGCTCCTGGAGAAGGCGAGGGGCCGCTCCTTCTATCGCGTGACCGAGGGCGTGCTCGAATTCCTGGGCGTCGACGGCCGGTACCGGCCCGTCGTGCGACGGCCGGGCGTGCTGCTCCTCGAGGACATCAAGCGGAAGTCGAAGCCCGTCGCGCGCAACGGCTCCGCCAATCTCTGGGACGTCGGCGACGGCGTCTACTGCCTGGAGTTCCGGACCAAGATGAACGCGCTCGACGCGGACGTCCTGGACCTCCTGACGAAGTCGCTCGACACGGTGAAGCGCTCGGGCAAGGCGCTCGTCATCTACAACGAGGGCAGCAATTTCTCCGTGGGCGCCAATGTGGGCTTGGCGCTCTTCGCCGCCAACCTCGCGCTCTGGCCGCTGATCGAGGAGCTCGAGGCGAAGGGGCAGATGGTCTTCAAGAACATGAAATACGCGCCCTTCCCCGTGGTGGCGGCGCCTTCGGGCATGGCCTTGGGCGGCGGCTGCGAGATCCTGCTGCATTCGGCGGCGGTGCAGGCGCATGCCGAGACCTATGCCGGCCTCGTCGAGGTCGGCGTGGGCCTGGTGCCGGGCTGGGGCGGCTCCAAGGAGATGATCACGCGCCACGTCCTCAACAAGAAGCGCGCGAGCGGACCGATGCCGCCGCTCTCCGCGGCCTTCGAGACGATCGGCCTCGCCAAGGTCGCGAAGTCCGCGGCCGAGGCGCGGGACATGCTGATCCTCCGCGAGAGCGACGGCATCACCATGAACCGCGACCGCTTGCTCGCGGACGCCAAGGCCAAGGCGCTGGCGCTAGCCAAGGATTACCAGGCGCCGAAGCCGCAGCCCATCAACCTGCCGGGTCCGACGGGCGCTGCGGCGCTGGGGCTCGCGCTGCACGATCTGCATCTGCAGGGGAAGGCGACGGACTACGACATGGTCGTCGCGGGGAAGCTCGCGCACGTCCTGAGCGGCGGCGACACCGACATTACCGAGGAGATTACCGAGGACAAGCTGCTGGGCCTGGAGCGCGAGGCGTTCCAGGCGCTGATCCGCGAGCCCCGCACCCTCGCGCGGATCGAGCACATGCTCGACACCGGCAAGCCACTGCGGAACTGAGGCACGAAGGAGAGCGAGCATGACCCAGTACAAGGCCCCGCTGCGCGACTATCGCTTCGTGCTGACCGAGCTCTTCGACGCGGGCGAGCTCGCGAAGCTCCCGGGCTACGAGGAGGCGACGCCGGACCTGGTGGCGAGCGTGCTCGAGGAGGGCGCCAAGCTCTGCGAGGAGGTGCTGCTGCCGATCAACCGCGGCGGCGACGAGGAGGGTTGCGCTTTCGAGAACGGCGTGGTGCGCACGCCCAAGGGCTTCAAGGAGGCCTACGACACCTTCCGCGCGGGCGGCTGGACCGCGCTCGGCTGCGATCCCGCCTATGGCGGGCAGGGGCTGCCGCGCACGCTCCATTTCTTCGTGGAGGAGATGATTTGCGCGAGCAATCTCGCCTTCGGGATGTATCCGGGACTCTCCTACGGCGCCTACAACGCGATCAAGGAGCACGCGAGCGACGCGCTGAAGCAGCGCTTCCTGCCGAAGCTCGCGGACGGCACCTGGAGCGGCACCATGTGCCTCACCGAGCCGCATTGCGGCACCGATCTCGGCCAGATCCGCACCAAGGCGGAGCCCACGGGCGGCGGCACCTACAAGATCACGGGCACGAAAATCTTCATCTCCGCGGGCGAGCACGATCTCACGGAGAACATCGTCCATCTCGTGCTCGCGAAAATCCCCGGAGGGCCGCCGGGCACGCGCGGGATCAGCCTCTTCATCGTGCCGAAATTCCTCGCGAAGGAGGATGGCAGCCTCGGCGCGCGCAACGGTCTGCGCTGCGGCTCGATCGAGCACAAGATGGGGATCAAGGCCTCCTCGACCTGCGTCATGAATTTCGACGGCGCCGAGGGCTATCTCGTGGGCGAGGCGCATAAGGGCATGCGCGCGATGTTCACCATGATGAACGGCGCGCGCCTCGGCGTGGGGCTTCAGGGCCTGGGCCTCGGCGAGACCGCCTATCAGACAGCGAGAGCCTATGCGCAGGAGCGTCTCCAGGGCCGCTCGGTCGCCGGCGACAAATTCCCGGAGAAGCCCGCCGATCCCATCATCGTGCACCCGGACGTGCGGCGCATGCTGCTCACCATGCGCGCCTGGAACGAGGGCGCCCGCGCGCTCGCGGCGTGGGTCGCGATCGAGCTCGATCGCGCCGCGAAGCACCCAGATCCCGCAATCCGGCAGGAGGCCGATGACTTCGTCTCGCTCATGACGCCGGTCGTCAAGGCGATGTTCACCGACAATGGCTTCGCCACCTGCAATCTCGGCATGCAGGTGATGGGCGGACACGGCTATATCCGGGAATGGGGGATGGAGCAGCTCGTCCGCGACGGCCGCATCACCCTGATCTACGAGGGCACCAACGGCATCCAGGCGCTCGATCTCGTGGGCCGCAAGCTTCCGATGCACATGGGCCGGCTGCTGCGAACCTTCTTCCATCCCGTCGACGCCTACATCCGCGCGCGACTGGAGAAGCCGGAGCTCGCGGAGTTCGTGCTGCCGCTCGCCAAGGCCTTCGGCCGCTTGCAGCAGTCCTCGGCGCTCCTCGCACAGAAGGGCCTCGCCGATCCCGAGGAGGCCGCCGCGGGTGCCAGCGACTACCTCCGCCTCTTCGGCCTCGTCGCCTACGCCTACATGTGGGCGCGCACGGCGGAGCTCGCGCTCGGCAAGACCGAGGGCGAGGACGCGGCCTTCTATAGGGGCAAGCTCGCGGCCGCGCGCTTCTTCATGACGCGCCTGCTGCCGGAGAGCTCGGCGCTGGCGGCGCAGATCGGCGCCGGCGCCAAGACGCTGATGGCGCTCGAGGCCGAGGCATTCTGAACGGGAGATCAGCATGACCGACACGGTGCTCTATGCGGAGGAGGGCGGCGTCGTCACGCTCACCCTCAACCGCCCGAAGGTGCTGAACGCGATCGACGTGACGCTGCGCGAGGGCCTCGAGGCGGCGGTCGACCGCATCGAGAGCGATTCCGCGGTGCGCGCGGTGGTGCTCCGCGGCGCCGGCGGCGGCTTCATGGCCGGCGGCGACATCAAGTATTTCACGGAGATCACGCCGCTCTCGCCGCGCGAGCGCACGCGCCGCTTCGAGGCCTTCATTCACCAGGTGCATCCGCTGATCGTGCGCCTGCAGCGGCTGCGGCCGCCGCTCATCGCGAGCGTGCACGGGCCCGTCGCGGGCTTCGGCATGAGCCTCCTCATGGCCTGCGACCTCGCGATCGCCGCCGAGGACAGCTTCTATACCCTCGCCTATTGCCATCTCGGCACCAGCCCCGATGGCGGCTCGACGTTTTTCCTGCCGCGCACGCTGGGCACGAAGCGGGCGATGCAGGTGGCGCTGCTGGGCGAGCGCTTCGACGCCAAGACCGCGCTCGAATGGGGCCTCGTCAATTGGGTGGTGCCAAGCGCCGAGCTCGCGGAGCGCACCGGGGCGCTCGCGAAGCGCCTCGCCGCCGGACCCGCGCAAGCCTATGCCGGAACGAAGCGCCTCCTCGCGCGCTCGCTCGGGAGCTCCCTCGAGAGCCAGCTCCAGGCGGAGGCCGAGAGCTTCGCGGCATGCGCCGGCACCGAGGATTTCGCCGAGGGCGTCGCCGCCTTCATCGCCAAGCGCCCGCCGCGGTTTAAAAGCAGGTAGCGCGTTCAGACCTCCGCGAAGAGCGGATCGGTGCGGATGAAATCGGTCCGCGGCAGCGACCGATGCGCGGCCGGATAGGCCCGGTGCGTGCACTCCTGGCGCGGGCAGGTCCGGCAGGTGATGCCGATGGGGTCGGCGCGGTCCTTCTCCTCGATCCCGAGCCCGTCGGCATAGACGAGGTGATTTGCGTGCCCCGCCTCGCATCCGAGAGCGAGCGCGTATTGCGCGGCGCGCAAGGGGCCGCGGTGCCAGGGCTTCGAGACCGTGCGCGCGATCGAGAGATAGCGGCTGCCGTCGGGCATCTCCGCGAGCTGGGTCAGGATCTTGCCGGGGCTCTCGAAGGCGTGGTGCACGTTCCAGACGGGACAGGCGCCGCCGAAGCGAGCAAAGTGCAGGCTGTTGGCGCTGAAGCGCTTGGAGACGTTGCCGGCGGCGTCCACGCGAATGAGGAAGAAGGGGACGCCCTTGGCGCCGGGCCGCTGCAGCGTGGTGAGGCGGTGGCAGACCTGCTCGAAGGTGGCGCCGAAGCGCGCGGCGAGGACGCCGAGATCGTAGCGCACTGAGGCGGCGGCCTCGACGAAACCGGCGTAGGGCAGGATGACGGCGCCCGCGAAATAGTTGATGAGGCCGATGCGGATCAGCGCGCGCGCATCCTCGTCGGTGGTGCCTGCGCGCGCGAGGACGCGCTCGATGAGAGGCTGGTGCTCGATCGAGGCGATCTCGCAAGCGAGCTGAAAGGCGCGGCTCGAGGCGGACAGCATCTCCGAGAGCAGCACGCGCCCGCGATGCGGGTCGTGCCGGCGGATCATCGCGCCCATGATGCTCGCGGGCATGGTCTGCACCTTGAGGCGGTGCGCGGTCTCTATATGGCGCGCGAGCGAAGCGAAGAGCGCATTGCCATCGAGCGACGCGCTTTGCCACAGCGCCTCCGCGGCGCCCTCGAGCTCCGGGAAATGATTGAGCTCCGCTTGAAAGAAATCGCGCGCGGCCTCGACCGGCGTCGTCCGTGCGCGCGTGAGCTCCGGCCCGGCGGCGTCGGTCACGGACTCGAGCTCCTGCCGCGCCTGCCGATAGGCGCCATAGAGCGCGATCATGGCTTCGGCGATTCCCGGGGCCGTCGTCGCGAGCTCGCGCAGGTCTTGCTTGCCGAGATCCATGCCGCGGAAGAGCGCGTCGGTCAGCACCTCGCCGAGGCCGCTCACGAGCCGCGCCTCATCGTCGGCCGAGAAGCGCTGGAGATCGATCCCGAAATTCTGCGCGAGCTTCAGCAGCAGACCCACCGTCACCGGCCGCTGATTGTGCTCGATGAGGTTGAGGTAGCTCGCGGAGATCGCGAGCTGCTCCGCCATCTGCGCCTGCGAGAAGCCGGATTCCCGCCGCAGGCGCCGCACCTTGTGTCCGAGCATCAGTTTCGCCGGCATCGTCCAAAGCCCCGCGTCCGTTCTCGCAATTGCGAAAGCATGGGGCTTCGATGGACTTTTCACAAGAGTTCAGTTTACAGGCCCAGCTTGTAAAGACTTTACAAATGCACCTTTTTCCTGGGCCTTCTGCGGTTTTTGGGGCGGCGCAGCGACGTTTTTTGGCCGATATTGCGCCGCAATAGATCTGCGCAATCCCGACCGGAGAACACGATGACCCCGCTCGACCACGGCACACCCGCCCCGCCCGACGCCCTGCACTCTCGCCGCTTCGACGGCATCCGCCGCGATTACGGCGCGGCGGAGGTAGCGCGGCTCTCCGGCTCGGTCAGGATCGAGCACACGCTCGCTGAATTGGGCGCGCGGCGGCTTTGGACGCTGCTGCACACGCGGCCCTACGTCGCATGCCTCGGCGCGCTCACCGGCAACCAGGCGATGCAGATGGTGCGGGCGGGGCTCGAGGCGATCTATCTCTCGGGCTGGCAAGTCGCCGCCGATGCCAATCTCGCGGGTCAGGTCTATCCCGACCAGAGTCTCTATCCCTCGAACTCCGTTCCCGCCGCAGTGAAGCGCATCAACCAGGCTCTCCAGCGCGCCGATCAGGTCCAGCATCTCGAAGGGAAGACCGGCCCCTACTGGTTTGCGCCCATCGTCGCGGATGCCGAAGCGGGCTTCGGCGGACCGCTCAACGCCTTCGAGCTCATGAAGGCGATGATCGAGGCGGGCGCTGCCGGCGTCCATTTCGAGGACCAGCTCGCCTCCGAGAAGAAATGCGGCCATCTCGGCGGGAAGGTGCTGGTGCCGATCCGGAGCTTCCTCAAGACGCTCAACGCCGCACGGCTCGCCGCCGACGTCTGCGGCACCTCGACCCTCGTCATGGCGCGGACCGACGCCGAGAGCGCGCAGCTTCTCACCTCGGACATCGACGAGCGCGATCATCCCTTCATCGATCGCGAGAGCCGCACCGAGGAAGGGTTCTATCGAATCAAGCGTGGGGTCGGCGTCGACTACTGCATCGCGCGCGGTCTCGAATACGCGGCCTATGCCGACTTGCTCTGGTGGGAGACGTCGCGGCCAAATCTCGCGGAGGCGCGCCGTTTCGCCGAGGCGATCCACACGCGCTTTCCCGGCAAGCTCCTGGCCTACAACTGCTCGCCGAGCTTCAACTGGAAAGCCAATCTCGACGATGCCGCGATCGCGCGCTTCCAGGAGGAGATCGGCGCGATGGGCTACAAGTTCCAGTTCATCACGCTCGCGGGCTTCCACAGCCTCAACTACGGCGCCTTCGAGGTGGCGCGTGCCTTCCGCGAGCGTGGCATGGCCGGCTATTGCGATCTGCAGCAGGCGGAGTTCGCGGCCGAGCGGCACGGCTATACCGCGGTGAAGCACCAGCGCGAGGTCGGCACCGGCTATTTCGACGCCGTCAACCTCGCGGTCTCCGGCGGCCGCTCCGAGACCACCGCCCTCGACCGCTCGACCGAGGCCGCGCAATTCCACTGAACGCCACCGCCACAGGAGAAGTCATGAAACGCGCCATCGATGAGCTCTACGAGAAGTCGATCGCATTCCACGCGAAGTTCGGCGACCCCGAGCTCGACGAGTATCTCGCGAGCCTGACGCGGGCGCTCGAGGATGCCGACACGCTCCACCACCAGCTCGGCCATCTTCTGAAGCACGTGCGCGCAACCGTGGCCCACCCCGTGCGGCCGCGCCATCTCAAGGACGCGATCGAGCGCTCCGAGCGCGTCTTGAGCCGGCTGGACGCCGGGCAGCACGCGGCCGCCTCCCGCCGCGCGGGCTAGCCCCAAATCCCGCTTCTGAGGGGTGCCGAAACCCGCTAGCGTCCCTCGCCTGCGACCCCCGCAGGCGTGGGAGGCCGGACATGGCGGATCTCAGGGGCAAGACGCTCTTCATCACAGGCGCTTCCCGCGGCATCGGTCTCGCGATCGCGCTCCGCGCCGCGCGCGACGGCGCCAACGTCGCGATCGCCGCCAAGACGGCGGAGCCGCATCCGAAGCTCCCGGGCACCATCCACACGGCGGCGAAGGAGATCGAGGCCGCCGGCGGCAAGGCGCTCGCGGTCGTGACGGACATCCGCTCCGAGGATCAGGTGCAGGCGGCCGTCGACGCTACGGCGAAGCGCTTCGGCGGCATCGACATCCTCGTCAACAACGCGAGCGCCATCAGCCTCACCGGCACCGAGGTAACGCCGATCAAGCGCTTCGACCTCATGCTCGGCGTCAACACGCGCGGCACATTTCTCTGCTCGCAGCTCTGCCTGCCGCATCTCAGGAGATCCGCGAACCCGCACATCCTGACGCTCGCGCCGCCGATCAATCTCGATCCGCGCTGGCTCGCGCCGCACGTCGCCTACACCATCGCGAAGTACGGGATGAGCCTCTGCACCATCGGCATGGCCGAGGAATTCCGCGCCGACGGCATCGCCGTCAACGCGCTCTGGCCGCGCACGATCGTCGCGACGGCGGCGCTCCGGATCATTCCCGGCGCCGAGCCCGAGCGCGGCCGCAAGCCCGAGATCGTCGCGGACGCCGCGCATTGGATACTGACGCGCCCGAGCCGCGAGACCACCGGCAACTTCTTCATCGACGACGAGGTCCTGAAGCGCGCGGGCATGACGGACTTGGCGCGCTACGCCGTGGATCCCACGAGGCCGCTCAAGCGGGACATCTTCCTGGACTGATCCGGCATCGTGGAGAGGCGATCGGCGGTTGCGCGCGCGCTCGTCAATTCCGACCTAAACGGTTTCCTAACGGCTCTCGCGTAAGATTTCCCCTTAATTGACTGCGCGGAGAGCATCGTGGGGAGCGGCGGCAACGGCGGGGGACGCGCGAGCGTGCCCGCGCCAAAGAGCCTCATCGTCGAAGAAAGCGCGATCGCGGCCTATCCCGGCGTCGCGCTGCTGATCGACGCAGACGGAAAGGCGCAGGGCCTCAACGCGCGCGGCCGGGAATTGCTCGCGGAGACGGCGGAGGAGGAGCGGTCGGCGGCGGCGGCGCTCGCCGCCGACGCAAGCGCGCGCGGCGCCGCTGCGCTGGAGACGCTGAACCTCGGAGGGAGCCGCGAGGCGACCGTATTGCCGCTCGCCTGCGGCGCCGCGCTCCTCCTCATCGGGGAGCGCGGCCTCGAGGCGACGCTGCGCGAGGCGCTCATCGAGAGCCGGCAGCGCTTTAAGGCCCTCGTCGAGATCTCCAGCGATTTCGCCTGGGAGACCGACGCCGAGGGCGGCTTCGTCTTCGTCTCGCCGAAGGGGGCCCTGGGCTGGTCCGCGGCGGAACTGCTGGGCCGGCGCGCCGCCGAGTTTCTCGTGGAGCCCTCGGACGCCCAAACCCTGGTTTTCCGCGCCGCTCGTCCCATCGCCGATCTCGATCTCTGGTTCCGGCGTGCCGACGGCGGCGTCGCCTGTCTCGGCGTCGCCGCCGTGCCGGTCCTCGATCGCGAGGGCACGCGCAAGGGCGCGCGCGGCGTCTGCCGCGATCTCACGGCCGAGCGCGCGCGCGACGAGGCGCTGGCGCGCGCGCGGCTCCGCGACCGCCTGATGGCGCATCTCGTGCGGACCATGCGCGACGAGATCGAGCCGCATCTGGCGCTCACGACCGCCGTGAGCGCCGCGGGGCTCGCCGTGGGCGCCAGCGGCGGCGTCGTGCTGCGGCAAAAGCCGGACCGAGAGGCCGAGGTGAGCGCGCGCTGGGGCGAGGCCGTGCCGGCTTCCGCGCTCGACGCGATCAAGCAGCGCCTCGTGGGCTCCGTCGAGATCGACGAGGCGCGGGAGGGCTTCCAGTTCGCAGGCCTGGCGACGCGCTATCGCGGCGCCACCAACGGCGCCCTTCTGCTGTGGCGGCCGGAGGCGGACACCGGCTTCGTCGAGGCGGACCGCGCGATCGTCGCCGACGTCGCGGACCAGCTCGGCATCGCGATCGCTCAGGTCGTGCATCACGAGCGGATCGTGCAGCTCTCGCGCACGGACGGGCTCACCGGCCTCCTCAATCATCGCGCTTTCTTCGAGGAGCTCGACCGCCGCTTGGGCGTGCCGGAGCTCACGCGCCGGCCGGGCGCGCTCATCTATCTCGACCTCGACAATTTCAAGCTCGTGAACGACCGCGGCGGCCACGGCGCCGGCGACGAGGCGCTCAGGGCTTTCGCCCGGATCCTCCGCGAGAACACCCGTGGCGTCGACCTCGCAGCGAGGCTCGGCGGCGACGAGTTCGTGGTCTGGATCGACGGCATCGATCCCGAGACGGCCGAGGCCCGCGCACGCGCGATCGGGGAGGCGCTCGAGGCACTGGCGCCGCTCACCGGCGACCTCGCCCGCCCGCTCTCGGTCTCGATCGGCCTGGTGCTTTGCCCGAGCGGCACTTTCGAGAGCGCTGCGGCGCTGGTGGCGCTCGCGGACCGCGCGATGTACGTGCGCAAGAAGTCCGGCAAGGGCGGCGTGCAATTCGAGACCCTGAGCGCAGAGGCGATGCCGGCATGATCGGCCTTCTCCAGCGCGTGATGCGCAACGTGCGCGGCGCCGAGCCCGCGATTGGCTACGAGGAGTCGAAGCGCCTGGCCGCCAGCGCGGAGGCAGCCGACCGGCGCACGCTCGCGCGGCATTCCCAGCTCCGGCCGGAGCTCCTTTATTACCTCGCCTCCGACGGCGACGCCGAGGTCCGCGCGGCCGTCGCCGCCAACGAGGCGACACCGGTGCAGGCGGACCTCATCCTCGCGCGCGACGGCGACGAGAAGGTCCGGATCGATCTCGCGCGCAAGATCGCGCGGCTGACGCCGGGCCTGAGCGCGGAGCAGCACGACCGGCTGCGCGAGATGACCTACGAGGTGCTGGGGATACTCGTGCGCGACCAGGTGCCGCGCGTGCGCCAGGTGATCGCGGAGGTCCTGAAGGACGTGGCCGACGCGCCGCCCGCGGTGATCCGGAGCCTCGCGCGCGACAGCGAGATCGTGGTGGCGGAGCCGGTGCTGCAGTTCTCGCCGGTGCTGACCGACGAGGACCTGCTGGAGATCATTCGGAGCTCGCCGATCCCCGGCGCTCTCGCGGCGATCGCGCGGCGCGCGCGCGTCCCCGCGGACGTCGCGGACGCGATCGGCGCGAGCCCCGATGCCGCCGCCATCGCCGCGCTCCTGGAGAACCCGAGCGCGCAGATCCGCGAGGAGACGCTCGACCGCCTGGTCGAGCGTGCGCCGGATTTCACGGCCTGGCACCGCCCGCTGGTGCTGCGCCCGCTGCTTCCCAAGAACGCCGCCCGGAAGCTCGCCTGCTTCGTCGCGAGCAATCTGCTGACGCTGCTCGCGGAGCGGCGGGACCTCGATCCCGGCACGATCAAGGAGGTACGCTCGGTGGTGATGCGCAGGCTCGGCACGGAGGAGAAGGCGAGGCCCCCGGCGGCAGCGCCCAAGCCGTCGGGCGCGAGGCCCGCCGGCTCGGAGGCGCTCGCGCGCGCGCGCAAGCTCAATTCGAGCGGCGCGCTCAGCGAGAGCGTGGTGGTGACGGCGCTCGGCAACGATCGCAACTTCGCGCGCGCGGCGCTCGCCGTCCTCGGCAATCTCCCGCTCGAGGTGGTGGACCGCGTGCTCGGGGCGCACAGCGCCAAGGGCGTCACTGCCTTGGCCTGGCGCTGCGGCCTCAGCATGCGCGCCGCGGTGAGGGTGCAGGTCCAGCTCGGCCAGATCCCGCCGGCGGCGGCGCTGCAGCCGCGGAACGACGGCCGCTACCCCATGACCGAGGAGGCGATGCGCTGGCAGCTCGAATTCTTCGGCGACATCGCCAGCGAGCCGGCGCGGTCCTGACTCGCCCCGACGGTTGCTGTCCGGCGCCTGTTTCCTTCCTCGGGGCGATTGGCTAAGCTCCGGCACTTGCGCAGGGGGCGCAAGTACAGGGGGAAGACCGGGCTCGGTCCGAGGCCAAGTGCCTCCGTGAACCGCGCCCATGGCGGCCAAGAGAGGGCAACGATGACGATGTCAGGGGCTCGGCGGCGTCTCGCCGCGATCATTATTGCGGCGATCGCCGCAGCGGTCGGTCAGGGAGCGTCGGCGCAAGAGGTGCTGCATTCGCCGCGGGACATCGCGGCCTGCCTCTGTCAGAATCAGAGCGTGACGCAATTGCGGGCCGAGGTCGACCGGCAGAGGCAGGCCTATGACACCGCCAAGGCCGATTATGAAGGCCTCAGCGCCCAGGCCGAGGCGCAGCGTGGCCGGGTCGACGTCAACGACGCCAACTCCATCGCGGCCTATCGGCAACTGCTCGAGCGGCGCGATGCGGCAGAATACCACTTCAAGGTCGAGGTGGCGCCGCCCTATGCCGAGACGGTCGCGCGCTATAATCAGGCGGTGCAAGCCTACAACTCCGGCTGCGCAACCAAGATGTACGACAGCGCCGTCCTAGCGGAAGTGCAGAAGACGCTCTATTGCCCGCGCTAACGGGCCGCTTCAGGCGTCCGAGCCGTAGAGCGTTCTAGGATCGACGACGGGCTCGGCGATGCGAACGAGCGCGCCGCCGCGCGCGGCGCGGAAGAAGCAGCTCCGCGTCCCCGTGTGACAGGCGGCGCCGGTCTGATCGACCAGAAGAAGCACTGCATCGCCGTCGCAATCGATGCGGAGCTCGACGAGGCGCTGCGTCTGTCCGGAGGTCTCGCCCTTCCGCCAGAGCGATTTGCGCGAGCGCGACCAATAGCAGACGCGCCCGGTCGCAAGCGTCTCCTCGACCGCCTCGCGGTTCATCCAGGCGAGCATCAGGACCTCGCCGCTGTCGTGCTGCTGCGCCACCGCGGCGACGAGGCCGTCGCGGTCGAAGTTGAGCGCCGCTAGCACGGCGGAAGTGACGTCGAGGCTGGGCATGGAGTCGGCCTCCGGCAGGATGAGTTCGTGCGCCAGTATTACGCTGCGAGCGCCATCCCCGGCAATGCGCCCCGCTTCAGGGCTTGAGCACCATCCCCTGCGGGCGGATGAGCCCGTCGACGCCCGGCGTAAAGCCCTCGAGCTTCGCGGTCGTCCCCCAAATCCATTTGATGTTGTAAAGGAAGACGTGCGGCCGATCCGCGAGATAGATCGCCGCCGCCTGCTCGTAGAACTTGAGCCGCTCCTCCGCGACCGTCGTCCGCCGTCCGCCCGCGAGCGCCTCGTCGAGCTTCGGGTTGCAGTATTTGCCCCAGTTCAGGAACCCGTCGCATTGCAGCCAGATGCTGATGTTGCCGTCGGGGTCCGGCCGGCCGCTCCAGAACACGAGCGTCGCCTGATAATCGCCCTTCTGCGTCGCGTCCGTGAGCGTGCGCGCCTCGGTCGCCTGGATCTTGATGTCGAAGCCCGCCTCCGAGGCCATCGACTGGATCACCTGACCTACCTGCAGCTCCTGCGGGTTGTTGGCCACCAGCATGGTGAAGGCGGCGTGCTCGGCGCCCGCTTCCTTGAGGAGCCGCTTCGCCTTCTCGAGGTCGCGCGGCGGCACCGGGTGGCCGGGATCGTAGTAGGTCGAGCCCGGCAGGATCGGCTGATTGTTCGGGACGTATTCGCCGTTGAAGACGACCTGGTTGAGGACGTTGCGGTCGATCGCCGACTCCAGCGCCTCGCGCACGCGCGCATCCTGTCCCAGCGGGTTCTTCGACTGCGGCCCGTTCGAGGTGTTGATGGAGATCGTGTAGTAGAGGATCGAGGGGCTCACCACGAGTGCCAGGTTTTTGTCGCCGCGGATCGAGGGGATGTCCGTGGGCGAGACGCGCTCTATCACGTCGAAGCCGCCCGCCCTGAGATTGGCGAGCCGCACCGTGCCGTCGGGCACGGGGACGTAGACGAGCTGATCGATGTGGATGGCGTCCCGGTTCCAGTAGCGGTCGAATTTCTCCGCGACGATCTTCTCCTGCGCCACGCGCTCCTTGAACTGGTAAGGGCCGGAGCAGACGGGCTTGTCGCCGAACTTGTCGCCCGCGGCCGCGGCCGCCTTCGGCGAGACCATCATCCCCGCGCGGTCCGAGAGCACGCCGATCAGCGGCGCGTTCGGCTCCGAGAGATGGAAGGCGACGGTCGTGGGATCGACGACCTCGACGCTCTTCACCTGCTTGAGCTCGGTCTTGCGCTTGGAGAAGGCGGCGGTCTGGTAGCGCTCGATATTGGCTTTGACGGCCGCCGCGTCGAAGGGCTCGCCGTCCTGGAACACCACGCCCGCGCGCAGCTTCATGGTGAGGGTGAGATTGTCCGCCGACCACGACCAGGAGGTCGCGAGCTGCGGCACGTAGTTGAGCTTGCCGTCGATGTCGACGAGCTTGTCGCAGAGGCTCGCGAACACCACGCGGCCCACGAAGGTGATCCCGACCGCGGGATCGAGCGCGTCCGGGTCCTCGCCCAGCGCAATCCGCAACTGGTTCGCCTGAGCGAGGCTCGAGCCCAGCAGCATGCCCGCAGCAAGTATTCCAAAACCGATCGAGCGCTTCATTGGCCTGTCCCCCGTTTTCGTTTGCCGTCCCGAGCCACGAGTATACTTTTCCGGGACGGCCGCGCACCCCCCTTGCGCTGGAGGATGGCGGATCAGCTCCGCCAGCGCAGCACGCGCTCCGTCACGGGGTTCTCGAAGGGCCGCTTCTCCGCGCGGGCGCGGCGGTATTCGTTCTTGAGGCGGTAATACCATTTGGCCTGCCGGTCGGCGTCGTCGACCAGCATCAGCGCGGGGCCGTGCTTGAGCCCCTCCTGCTGCATCGCCATGACGTCGCGGTCCTGGCGCAGGAAGGCCTGAACGAAGGGCCGCAGCAGCGGCTTCAGCGCCGTGAGCCAGGGCATGGTCCAGTAGATCGCGTGATTGATCTCGGTCTCGGTCGCGCCGATCGGCGTCACCGCCGTCAGGTTCGCGACGGTGTGGCGTCCCACTCGGATGTGCTCGACGCGGACGCTCGGCAGGCTGAAGGTGATCTCGGTCTCGGGCTTGCCGCCGAGGAGCCGGTAGGCGTTGGAATTCGAGCTCGGCGCGTGCCTTAGCATCGCGAAGCCGAAGGGCGTCGGGCCGAAGGGCTTCGCCTTCTCGTGGATCGAGCGGCGCGAGCGCCACCACCAGGCGCGATGGACGAAGGGTCCGTGCGCGGGATCCATGAGCCCCACCACCGCGTGGTCGACCGCGCAGGGAAAGAGCATGCTCTCGAAGAGGCGCGGCGCCGCGGCGCCAAGATCGGGCACCACCGGAATTTCCGGCGCGCCCGCGGGATCGCTCCCGAAATAGACCCAGAGATTGCCCTGCACCTCCCGCACGGGATAAGCCGCCGCCTTGATCCGCGAGGGATCGAAGTCCTGGCCCTCGACGAGCGAGGGAATCGCGGTGCAGCGTCCGTCGGCGGCGAAGCGCCAGCCGTGGTAGCAGCACTCGACCTCGCTGCCGTCATAGCGGCCGAAGCGCAGGGGAATGCCGCGATGGGGACAGATGTCGCGGAGCGCCCAGGGCTTGCCGTCCTTGTCGCGCCCGAGGAGGAGCGGCTCCCCCAGCATGATCTTCGCGTGCATCTGGCCCCGCCGCAGCGCGTGGCCCGGAAGCGCGAAATACCAGCACTCGCGCAGCGGTGCGGCGGCGTCGGTCTCCATCGTCTGCGGAAGCCCCTCGGGAAATGGCAGGACGGGCGGAGCTTACCCTCGCCGGGGGGGTCCGCGAAGGGGCCACCCTGCCGCAAGGGTGGTGGGGCAGATCGTCTTTTTGCCACTGCGAAGCGGTCGCGGCGCAACCCAGAATTAACCTTTAATTGTCATGCTCTGCTTGCGGTCTGGCGGGATTGGTTTTAAGGTGCAGCGCACAAAGAAGGCGCTGCCGTCGAGTCGCGAGCCGCGCCGTTTCGTGGGGACTGCCGAGGTAGCGAGGATGGACGACACGCGTCGCCTCCGGATTACGGATGGCGGGTACTTTCTGGAGGACCTTTCGGTCGGGATGTCCGCGAGCTACGCGCGCACCGTCACCGAGGCCGATCTCGTCCTGTTCGCGGGCATCTCCGGCGACCACAACCCCATTCACATGGACGAGCGCTACGCCGCGAAAACGCATTTCGGCGGCCGCATCGTCCACGGCATGCTCTCCGCGAGCTTCCTTTCGACGGCGATCGCCTCGAAGCTGCCGGGCCCCGGCACGATCTACCTCAAGCAGAACCTGACATTCCGCGCGCCCGTGCGCATCGGCGACACCGTCGAGGCGCAGGTCACGGTGATGGACATCATCCGCGAGAAGGCCCGCGTCGTCCTCAAGACCGTCTGCCAGGTCGACGACACCGTCGTGATCGACGGCGATGCTCTCGTGATGGTGCCGGCGCGGAGCTGAGCGCCCGGCTTCCGGTTTCCCGGAAGCCGCGATATCTTCCGCCTCCATGCGCATCCTGCGTCACCCCGCCGCGCTCGAGCCTGCCGAACGCGGCTCCGTGGTGGCGATCGGCAATTTCGACGGCGTCCATCTCGGCCATCAGATCGTGATCGGCCGCGCCCGCGAGATCGCGCGCGGCCTCGGCGTGCCGCTCGCCGTCCTCACCTTCGAGCCGCATCCCTACGGCGTCTTCAACCCGAAAGCGCCGCCCTTCCGCCTGACGCTGCTGCGCGGCAAGGCGCGCGCGCTCGAGGCGCTCGGCGTCGACCTGCTCTTCGTGCTGCATTTCGACCTCGCCTTCGCGCAGGTCTCGGCGGAGGATTTCGCGCGCGAGGTGATCGTCGCGGGCGCGCAGGCGCGGCACGCGCTCGTGGGCTACGACTTTCATTTCGGGCACAAGCGGCGCGGCACCCCGGCGCTGCTGCAGGAGCTGGGCGCCCGGCTCGGCTTCGGCGTCACCGTGGTGCAGCCGATCGCGGCACCGGGCGGCGCGGTCTACTCCTCGACGCGGATCCGCGAGCACCTCGCCGAGGGTCGTCCCCGCGAGGCCGCCGTCCTGCTGGGCCGGCCCTTCGAGATCGAGGGCCGGGTCGAGGCCGGCGACCGCCGCGGCCACACCATCGGCTTTCCCACGGCGAACCTCTCCCTCGGCGATTTCCTGCGTCCCGCGGGCGGCGTCTATGCCGTCCGCGTCGCGATCGAGAGCGAGGCGGGCTGGCGCGACGGCGTCGCCAATCTCGGCACTCGTCCCACCGTCGGCGGCACCGATCTCCGCCTCGAGACCCATCTCTTCGACTTCGCGGGCGACCTCTATGGCAAGCACCTGCGGGTGGCGCTCGTCGACTATCTCCGCCCCGAGCGCAAGTTCTCGGGGCTCGAGGAGCTCAAGGCGCAGATCGCCGCCGATGCGGCCCGCGCGCGGGCGATCCTAGCGGCCGAGCCCCGGCGGGTCGGTTGACGGCACAGCCGGGCTTCCCTATGGTCGCCGCCATGACTCGGATAATCCTAGGTCAGAGCGCACGAATTACGCCGCCGGCCCTCGCCTGAGGGCCGGGATCGCACGCGCGCACGCCTCCGGTGCGGCGCTCTCCGCGCCGCCGACCTGAACCCAGAAGCCGAACCGAGCCATGGCCACCGACTACCGACCGACCGTGTTCCTGCCGCAGACGTCCTTTCCCATGAAGGGCGAGCTGCCCAAGCGCGAGCCGCAGATGCTGGCGCGCTGGGAGAAGATGCGGCTCTTCGAGCGGCAGCGCGCCGCCGCCAAGGGCCGCGAGAAATTCATCCTCCACGACGGCCCGCCCTACGCGAACGGCAACCTCCACATCGGCCACGCCCTCAACAAGATCCTGAAGGACGTGATCAACCGCGCGCAGCAGAAGCTCGGCAACGACGCGAACTACGTGCCCGGCTGGGACTGCCACGGCCTGCCGATCGAATGGAAGATCGAGGAGAAGTACCGCGCCGAGAAGAAGAACAAGGACGACGTGCCGATCGTGCAGTTCCGCAAGGAATGCCGGGACTTCGCGCAGTACTGGCTCGAGGTGCAGCGCGAGGAGTTCAAGCGCCTCGGCGTCGAGGGCGACTGGGACCATCCCTACAGCACCATGGCCTTCGGGTCCGAGGCGCAGATCGTCCGCGAGATCGGCAAGTTCCTGATGAACGGCGGCCTCTATCAGGGCGCGAAGCCCGTGATGTGGTCGGTGGTCGAGCAGACCGCGCTCGCGGAGGCGGAGATCGAGTATCACGATCACACCTCGACGACCGTCTGGGTGCGCTTCCCGGTGCTCAAGGCGCCGCATCCGGCGCTCGCGGGCGCCGCCATCGTCATCTGGACCACGACGCCCTGGACCCTCCCGGGCAATCGCGCGATCGCCTACGGGCCGGAGTTCGACTACCTCGTCCTCCGCGTCGCCGCCGTGAAGGAAGGCGGCCGCGCGCGGCTCGGAGAGGTCCTCGTCGTCGCCAAGGCGCGCCGCGCGGCCGTCGAGGCTGACATCGGTTTCGAGGCCGAGGTCGTCGCGGAGCTCAAGGCGTCCGATCTCGCCGGGACCGTCGCGCGGCATCCGCTGCGCGGGCACGGCTACGACTTCGACGTGCCGCTCTTCCCCGGCGAGTTCGTGACCGACACCGACGGCACGGGCTTCGTCCACATCGCGCCCGGTCACGGCGCCGACGACTTCGAGCTCGGGCAGAAGCACGGGCTCGAGGTGCCGCAGACCGTCGACGGCGACGGCAGCTATTTCGCGCACGTGCCGCTCTTCGCGGGGGCGCTGGTCTATCGCCCGAACGGCAAGCCCGGTGACGCCAACGACAAGGTGATCGCGGCGATCGACGCCGCGGGCGGGCTCCTGCAGCGCGGCAAGCTCACGCATTCCTATCCGCATTCCTGGCGCTCCAAGGCGCCGCTCATCTTCCGCAACACGCCGCAGTGGTTCATCAGCATGACCACCAACGGCCTCCGCCAGAAGGCGCTCAAGGCGATCGACGAGACCCGCTGGGTCCCGCCGCAGGGCCGCAACCGGCTCTACTCGATGATCGAGAGCCGGCCCGACTGGTGCATCTCGCGCCAGCGCGCCTGGGGCGTGCCGATCGCGGTCTTCGTGAACAAGGAGACGGGCGAGCCGCTCCGCGACCAGGCCGTGATCGATCGCGTCGCGGATGCGGTCGCGCAAGAAGGCGCCGACGCATGGTTCACCGCCGACCCCGCGCGCTTCCTCGGCAACCGCTACGACCCCGCGAAATACCGGCGCGTCGACGACATCCTCGACGTCTGGTTCGAGTCCGGCTCCACGCACAGCTTCGTGCTGGAGGGAAATCCCGATCTCAAATGGCCGGCCTCGCTCTATCTCGAGGGATCGGACCAGCATCGCGGCTGGTTCCATTCCTCGCTGCTGGAATCCTGCGGCACGCGCGGCCGCGCGCCCTATGACGCCGTGCTCACCCACGGCTTCGTCCTGGACGAGCAGGGCCGCAAGATGTCGAAGTCGCTGGGGAACGTGGTCTCGCCGCAGGAGGTGGTGGAGAAGAGCGGCGCCGACATCCTCCGCCTCTGGGTGGTCGCGTCCGACTACTCCGAGGACCTCCGCATCGGCCCCGAGATTCTCAAATACCAGGGCGACGTCTACCGCCGCCTGCGCAACACGCTGCGCTACCTGCTGGGTGCGCTCGCGGGCTTCTCGGAGCGCGAGCGCGTGGCCGCGAGCGAGATGCCGGAGCTCGAGCGCTGGGTGCTCCATCGCCTCGCCGAGACCGACGCGCTCGTGCGCGAGAGCGCGGACGCCTACGCCTTCCACACCATGTTCACGGCGCTCCACAATCTCTGCGCCGTCGATCTCTCGGCCTTCTACTTCGACATCCGCAAGGACGCGCTCTATTGCGACCGGCCGGACTCGCTGCGGCGCCGCGCGACGCGCACGGTGCTCGACCGCGCCTTCGACTGCCTCGCGCGCTGGCTCGCGCCGGTGCTCTGCTTCACCGCCGAGGAGGCCTGGCTCGCCCGCTACGGCGAGGGCGAAGGCGTGAGCGTCCATCTCGAGACCTATGCCGAGGTGCCGCAGGCCTGGCGCGATCCCGCGCTCGGCGAGAAATGGGCGAAGCTGCGCGACCTCCGGCGCGTCGTGACCGGCGCGCTCGAGATCGAGCGTGCGCAGAAGCGGATCGGCTCGGGGCTCCAGGCCGCGGCCCGGCTTTATGCGCCCGCGGACTATCGCGCGGCCCTCGAGGGCGTCGACCTCGCGGAGCTCTGCATCACCTCCGAGGGAACGGTGGAGTTCGCGCCGCCGCCCGCGGGCGCCTTCTCGCTGCCGGAGGTGGCGGAGGTCGGCGCCGTCATCGAGCTCGCGCGCGGCGAGAAATGCCAGCGCTGCTGGCGCGTCCTGCCGGAGGTCGGCACCGTGCCCGGGCATAGCGACCTCTGCCGGCGCTGCGCCGATGCCGTGGCGACGCTCGCCGCCGCAAGCTCGTGACCCGCGGCCTCGGCGTCCTGCTGCTCGCTGCGGTCGTCGCCGGCGACCAGCTCAGCAAGAGCTGGATCCTCGGCCATTTCGCCGATCCATCGCGCCACGACGCGGAGCCGCTCGGGGCGATTTTCAATCTGGTACTGGTGCAAAACCGCGGCGTCAGCTTCGGGCTCTTCAATGGGGACTCCGCGGCGAACGCCGTGATCTTCTCGGTCCTGGCCGCGGCGGTCGTCATGGGGCTCCTGGTCTGGCTCTGGCGGACGAGGAGCGCCCTCATCGCCACCGCGATCGGCCTCATCGCCGGCGGCGCCATCGGAAACGTGATCGACCGGCTGCGCTTCGGCGCGGTCACGGACTTTCTGGATTTCCACTGGGGCGAATGGCATTTCCCGGCATTCAACCTCGCGGATTCCGCGATCACGGTCGGCGTGGGACTCCTATTGATAGACGGCTTGCTCAGCCGGGGCGAAAGCCGTAATTAGGAGCGGGCAAGGGTAGGCGAGGCGATCTTGGTTACACGTTTTGCAGGAGCGATCCTGGCTGGCGCGGCGCTGATGGCGTCTCTCGGCGGCTGCACGGACATCAGGCGCGCGATCGGCATGGAGCGCGTCGTTCCCGACGAGTTCGCGGTGGTCTCGCGCGCGCCCTTGGCGATCCCCCCGGAATTCACGCTGCGGCCGCCGAAGCCCGGCGCGCCGCCGACGCAGGAAGTCTCGGCGCCCGATGCGGCGCGAAACGCGGTCTTTCGCTCCGGCGACCAGCAGGCAGCGCTGCCCCCCGCGGCCGGCGAGCGCAGCCCCGGCGAGGGCGTGCTCCTTCGCGAGGCCGGTGCCACCAATGCCGACCCTGCCATTCGCCAGCGCGTGACCGACGAGGCCTCGGGCTCGCCCACGGACGAGAAGAGCTTCGTCGACAAACTGCTGTTCTGGAAGAGCTCGGGGCCGCCCCCCAGCAACCAGGTGATCGATCCCGCGAAAGAGGCGGAGCGTCTCAAGACCGCGCAAGCCACCGGCAAGCCCGTGGCGCCCGATGCGACCGTCGCCGCCCCGCCGGACCAGCAGACACCCACGATCGAGCGTAAGAAGAGCACCTCCGTCTTCAACTTGTTCTGAGCCGGAAACCCATTGCGCGCTCTCGGGCCGTTATCGATCGCGGTGCTACTCGCAGCCGCGTCGCCGGCCGAAGCGGGGCAATTCAACGCCCAGAGCTTCACTCTCGGGAACGGCTTGCAGGTGGTGGTCGTGGAATCCCACCGCACGCCCGCGGTCGCGCAGATGGTCTGGTACAAGGCCGGCGCCGCCGATGAGCCGCCGGGGAAGTCGGGGATCGCGCATTTCGTCGAGCACCTGATGTTCCGCGGCAGCAAGGCGACGCCGCCGGGGGCCTTCTCGCGCACCGTCGCCGAGAACGGCGGGCGCGACAACGCCTTCACCACCGAGGACTACACCGCCTATTACCAGACCGTCGCGGCCGACCGCCTCGAGCTCGTCATGCGGCTCGAGGCCGAGCGCATGCACGACCTCCTCATCACGGAGGAGCAGGTCAAGACCGAGCGCGAGGTCATCATCGAGGAGCGGCGGACGCGGATCGACAACGTGCCTTCCGCGCTGTTGTCGGAGCAGATCGATGCCGTGCTCTTCCTCAACAGCCACTATCGCCTGCCGACCATCGGCTGGCAGCACGAGATGCGCGGCCTCGCCGCGGACGACGCGCGGAGCTTCTATCAGACCTGGTACGCGCCCAACAACGCGGTGGTCGTGATCTCCGGCGACGTGTCGGCGGAGCGCGTGCGCGAGCTCGCGGAGAAATACTACGGACCCATCCCCGCGAAGCCCGTGCCCGAGCATCTGGTGCTGACGGAGCCGCCGAAGGTCGCGGGGACGCGGCTCGAGATGACGAGCCCGCGCGCGGCCAACCCCTATTGGAGCCGCAGCTATCTCGCGCCCACCTTCATCGAGCAGGGCGGCCGGCCGGCCGACGTCGCGACCGTCCTCGCGGAGCTCCTCGGCGGCGGCGAGAGCTCGCGCCTCTACAAGCGTCTGATCCTCGACAAGAAGCTCGCAACCGCCGTCGGCGCCGACTATTCGGCCGAGCGCAATGCCGGCTCCTTCACGATCTACGCCGAGCCGCGCGAGGGCGTCGACATCGCGACGATCGAAGCGGCGGTTACGGCGGAGATCGCGGTCTATCTGCGCGACGGCGCCTCCGCCGAGGAGGTGGGGCGGGTGAAGCGGCGGCTCCAGGAAGGCGCGATCTACGACCGCGACAGCCTGATGGCGCCCGCGCGCATCATCGGCTCCTCGCTCGCCTCCGGGCGCACGCTCGCGGAGGTCGAGGCCTGGCCCGACCGCATCGGCACCGTGACCCCCGAGGAGCTGCTCAAGCTCGCGCGCGACATCATCAAGGACGATACCGCGGTGACGGCGGTGCTCCTGCCGGAGAAGCGCTCGTGAGCGGGATGGCGGGCCTGCGCTCGATTCTCGCGGCGGCGGTACTGCTGGCGGCGGCCGTCTTCGGCGCCCTGCCCGCTGCAGCCGTGACCGTCACCTCCGTCAAGAGCGCGGGCGGCATCGAGGCCTGGCTCGTCGAGGATCACAGCCTGCCGCTCGTCGCGATCAGGTTCTCCTTCGGGAGCGGATCCGCCCTCGATCCGCCGGGGAAGGAGGGGCTCGCCTATTTCGCCTCGAGCCTCCTCGACGAGGGCGCGGGCGACCTCGACAGCGAGGCCTATAAGGCACGGCTCGAGGCGCTCTCGATCCGGCTCGATTTCGGCGCCGACATGGACGCGACCTCGGGCTCCATGCGGACGCTCGCGGCGAATACCGATGCGGCCTTCGATCTGCTGCATCTCGCGCTGACGGGGCCGCGCTTCGATCCCGAGGCGATCGAGCGCGTCCGCGGCGAGATCGTCTCCGACCTGCAGGAGGCCGCGCAGGATCCCTCGACGATCGGCGGCCGGATCTTCTGGCGCACCGCCTTTCCCGATCATCCCTACGGCCGGCGTACTCGAGGAACGCTCGCCTCGCTGGGGCGCATCGAGGCGGCCGATCTGCGGCGCTTCGTGACCGAGCGCTTCGCGCGCGACCGTCTCAAGATCGGCGTGGTCGGCGACGTGACGCCGGAGAAGCTAAAGATGCTCCTCGACCGCACCTTCGGCGATCTGCCCGCGAGCTCGGCGCCCGGCAGCGTCGCGGAGACCGCGCCGGTCGACCAAGGCGCCTTCTACCTCGTCAAGGTCCCGGTGCCGCAAAGCGCCGTCATCTTCGGCGAGCGCGGCTTGAAGCGCGGCGATCCCGATTGGTACGCGGCGACGCTGCTGAACGAGATCCTCGGCGGCTCCGGCCTCAACTCGCGCCTCACGGCGGCGGTCCGCGACAAGCGCGGCCTCGCCTACAGCGTCTATAGCGAGCTCGATCCCATGCGCCACGCCGGCATGATCGTGGGCCGGGTCGCGACCAGGAACGACCGCGTCGCCGAGGCGATCGATCTCGTCCGTGCGGAATGGCAGCGCATGCGCGAGGAGGGCCCGACCGAGGCCGAGCTCGCGGCGGCGAAGAGCTATACCATCGGCTCCTTCGCCGCCGGCTTCGATTCCACGAGCCGAATGGCCTCGCTCCTGGTCTCGATGCAGGTGGAGAATCTCGGCATCGACTACATGACCCGCCGCGGTGAGCTCCTCCAGAAGGTCACGATCGAGGACGTGCGGCGGGTCGCGCGCCGCCTCCTCGATCCGCAGAAGCTCCGCGTCGTCGTCGTCGGCGATCCTCCCTCGCTTCCGGGGGCGCAGGAGCTGCCCCCGGACGGAGGCTGATGCCATGCTCTATCGTCAGGACGTATCCGGTTGCCTGCTGGAGCGGATCGGCGCGCTCGGCTTGGGCGCGGGCGAGGTCGCAGCGATGCTGAAGCGAGCGGAGGCCCCGCTCGCAACGCTCCGAGCGAAGCACGCTGAGGGCTCGGAACCGCTGCTCGCAATACCCGCGCAGCGCGACGACCTGACGGCCCTTGCGTCCGTTGCCGAGGAGTTCCGCCAATTCGAGCACGTGCTGATCCTCGGCACCGGCGGCTCGAGCCTCGGCGGGCAGACCGTCTACGCGCTCGCCGATCGCGGCTTCGGGCCGCGCAAGGGAACGCCGCGGCTGCATTTTCTCGACAACATCGATCCCCTCACATTCGACGCGCTCCGGGAAGCAATCGACTTCTCGCGCACCGGCGCGATCGCGATCTCGAAATCCGGCGGCACGCCGGAGACGCTGACGCAATTCATGCTCGTGCTCGATGCACTCGGGAAGAGGGTGGGCCGCGCCGAGCTCGGCAAGCGCTGCCTCGTCCTCACCGAGCCCGCCGCCAATCCGCTCCGCGCGCTCGCGGAGAAGTCGGCGATGCGGATCCTCGACCATCACCCCGATGTCGGCGGCCGGTTCTCCGTGCTCTCGAACGTGGGCATGCTGCCGGCGATGATCGCGGGGCTCGATGCCGCCGCTCTCCGCCGTGGCGCTGAGGGCGCGCTCGAGGCGACGCTCAAGGCGGAGGGTGCGCGCGCCGCGGCGCCCGCGCTCGGCGCCGCCCTCGGCGTCGGCCTCGCGGAGCTCCGGGGCCTGCGCACCTCCGTGCTGATGCCCTATGCGGACGGGCTTGCGCATTTCGGCCTCTGGTATCGCCAGCTCTGGGCCGAGAGCCTCGGCAAGGACGGCAAGGGCACGACGCCGATCCGCGCCATGGGCACGGTCGATCAGCACAGCCAGCTGCAGCTTTATCTCGCCGGCCCCGCGGACAAGATGTTCACGCTGGTGACGGGCGAGATCGCCGGGACCGGCGGGCGCGCGGCGCCCGATCTCTTGAGCGATCCCTCGCTCGGCTATCTCACCGGCAAGCAGATGGGCGATCTGCTCGATGCCGAGCAGCGCGCGACCGAGCAGAGCCTCATCCGCAACGGCCGGCCGACTCGGCGCTTCCACCTCACGCGACTCGACGAGAAGACGCTCGGCGGCTTGCTCATGCATTTCATGCTCGAGACCATCATCGCCGCCGATCTCCTTGGCGTGAATGCCTTCGATCAACCGGCGGTCGAGGAAGGCAAGGTCATCGCGCGGCAATATCTTGGCGGGATGGGGCGGCAGGCGGCACAATAGCCGCATGCCGCTTCGCCGCCTGCCGGAGACCCTTGTCAATCGCATCGCTGCCGGCGAGGTCATCGAGCGGCCAGCCTCGGCCCTCAAAGAGCTGGTCGAGAATGCGATCGATGCCGGCGCCGGCCGCATCGATGTCACCATCAGGGAAGGCGGGCAGAGCCTCGTCGTCGTCGGCGACGACGGCGTGGGCATGGATCAGGACGAGCTTGCCCTGGCGGTCGAGCGCCATTGCACGTCGAAGCTTCCCGATGACGATCTCCTGCGCATCGATCATCTC
>DATKNV010000031.1:0-28769 GCA_035541215.1 Allostellaceae bacterium
CTGCTCTCCGCGGGCGGCAGCACCGGCATCACCACGCCCGGCAGCATCACCGTCAACGGCCCGATCGTCGCGGGGACCTCGGGCCAGGGCCTCGAGCTCCTGGCGACGGGCGGCGGCACCGTCTCGCTCGCGGGGAGCGTCGGCGCGGGCACGCCCTTCGCCGACGTGTCGGTCACGGCCGGTACGCTCCGGCTCGGCGGCTCCGTCTACGACACCACCGGCGATCAGACCTATTCGACGGCGGTGGTGCTCGGCTCGGACGTCACGATCACGTCGAGCACCGGCAATCTCACCTTCGGCGGTTCGATCGACGGCGACTTCGCTTTGAGCCTCGTGGCGACCGCCGGAGCGATCGGCCTCGGCGCGCCCGTCGGCGGCACGACGCCGCTGGGCTCGCTCTACATCGATCCCGCATCGATCAATCTGAGCGGCACGACCGTGCACACCACGGGCAGCCAGGAATATGCGAGCGCGGTGATTCTGGGCTCGAACGATACGCTCACCTCCGAAAGCGGCAGCATCAAGTTCGACAGCACCGTCGACGGTCATTTCACCCTGGACGTGACGGCGTTGGCTGGGAATGCGACTTTTCTGGGCGCCGTCGGCGGCACGACTGCGCTCTCGGCCCTCATCGTGAATGCGCTCGGGTTCCAGATCGGCGCGGTCAATGCCACGAACGGCACGACGCTCATCAACACGGCGCCCGAGACGCTGACCGGTACGATCGAGACCACGAACGCCATCACGTTCGGCGGTCCGATCACCCTGGGAGGCAATGCCACCGTCGACACCACCGGCGACGGCGCCTCGGCCGGGGCCAACATCTCCTTCCTCGGAACCGTCGACGGCAACAGCACCCTGAGCCTCAATTCCGGGATCGGCACCGTGCTCTTGAGCGGGGCAGTCGGCGGGACGACCCCGCTCGCCGCGCTGATCGTCGACCCCGGCGCCATCACGCTCGGCAATTCCGTCCACACGACCGGCAGCCAGACCTACATGGCTCCGGTGGTGCTGGCCGCCAACGTCACGGCGACGTCGGACTCGGGCAGCGTCACTTTCCAGAGCACGGTCGACGGCGCGCGCGGCCTCAGCGTCGTCGCGGGCTCCGGCAGCGCCGAGTTCGACGGCAATGTCGGCGCGGGGACGCCGCTTGCGAGCCTCGGCGTCACCGCCGGCGGGATCACTCTCGGCGCCGGCACGATCAGCACGAGCGGCGGTCAGATCTTTGCCTCTCCCGTCACCCTGACCTCCAACGACACGCTGATCTCCGCCACCGGCGGCGTCACCTTCGGCAGCACCGTCGATGGGGCGCGCGCCCTCTCGGTCTCCGCGAGCTCGGGGACTGCGGCGTTCAACGGCCTCGTCGGCAACGGCTCGCCGCTCGCGAGCGTATCGGCGAGCGCGGCCACCATTACCCTCTCCGGGGTCGCCACCACCGGCGTCCAGACCTATACCGGCACGCTCCTGCTCGGCGGGACCTACCTCACCAGCGGCGGGAATTTCACCGTCAACGGCCCGATGCAGCTCACGGGACCGGTCCGGATCGATCCCGGCGCCGGCACGCTCACTATCACCGGCTCGGTTGCGGGCACGGCGAGCCTCGCAATTCTCGGCAGCGGGGCCGACGGGTTCGGCTCGAGCCTCGATCTCGGCAGCGGCACCCTCGATCTCTCGCAGAAGACGACGGGCTCCGTCACCGTGAGCGGTCCCGTCAATCTCGGCGGCCTCAGCACCGGGACCGGCGGCTATTCGATCTCGTTCCTCGCCGGCGGCTCGATTGCGGATCCCGTCTTCGGCAACACCGGCGGCGTCACCTTCAGCGGAGATTTCACCTTCGCGGGCGGCCTCACCATCTCCGGCGAGACGCTGACGCTCGCGGGCGCGACTTCAGTCGACGGCGAGACCAACGGGGTGACGCTCGGCGTCGTCAACCAGGGCGGCAATCAGTTCACGGTGATCGCGGATCAGATCTCGCTCAACGGCGCCTGGAACGGCACGGGGAACCGCATCGTCTCGCCGTCCTCGCCGATCGGCATCGCCTTGGGCGGCGCTTCCGCGCTCGGCGACCTCCAGCTCGGCCAGACCGCGCTCGCCTTCCTCGCCAATGGCGGGACGGCGCCGGTGCTCATCGGCAGCGGCCTCAGCGGGGACATCGTCGCCAACTCCTTCCAGTTCGATGCACCGCTGACCCTGCTCGGCGCCTCGATCGCCATCAACGGCACGCTCTCGAAATCGGCCGGCGGTCTGGTGCTGGAGGCGGTGCAGGCCGTCAACAACACGCTGACGCTGGGCGCGATCGGGGGCTCCGTGAGCCTCGCCGGCGGCACCGGCCCGCTCCTGCTCCAGGCCGCCTCGGCGACGCTCACCGGCAGCACAATCAACGGCGATCCCGGCTCGACCAACTCGATCGTCGGCCAGATCCAATTCATCACGCCGCCGCAGCCGGGGCCGGGCCCCTATACGGTCGACGGCTTCGATTTCAGCCCGAACCAGCCGCCGCCGAACCAGCCGCCGCCCTCCGCGCCGCCGGTGCTGGTGCCGCCGACCAATCCCAACATCAGCAACAACAGCCCCGGCGCCAACAGCAGCCCGAACGACACCACGATCCAGGAGATCAACCTGGTGATCCAGACCAGCACCGGCGGCACGAGCCAGGGCTCGGCGCAGGGCTCGCAGGGCAGCACCGATACCGGGACCACCGGCAACGGCACGCTCGCCGACCAGGCCGGAACCCAGGTCGGCGGCCAAGGCGGCCAGGGCGGGAGCGTCCCCGGCGATACGCCCTCGAGCAGCGGCAACGCGAAGCCGATCGTGCCGAACCTCTTCCTGCACACGAATAACGGCCTCGGCGGCGGCACCGGCGGCACCGACGGCACCGGCGGGACGCTCAGCAACCCGCCCTCGATGTGATGGAGCAAACGGCCGTGCGCGCGTCTCGCATCCTCATCCTCGCGGCGCTCCTCGGAGCGGCGCCGACGGCGCTCGACGGCGCCCTCGCCGCCACGGGAACCTCGCTCGGCAAGACCGCGGCGGGCGAGGAATGCCGCGCCGTGCCGCGGCCGGGTCTGCCGCCGTTGCCGGATTCGCCTCCGCCGCTCGACGTCTTCTGCGGCGAGGCGAAAGAGGCGGCGGGCGCTGTCTGGATCGATGCGATCCCCGGGGGGACCCCGCGCGACAAGGCCGCGCTCGAGGAAGTTGCCAAGCGCACCATCGAGGGCCAGAGCATCCAGCGCCGCATGGCCTGCGCCGCGGGCGAGCCGCTCGGCGGCGATGGCGGCACGCTCCTCTATAGCTGCACGCTCAAGGACGGGAATTGGCCGCAGGTGGTGCTGCGCGTGGGCGTGGGGGGCCGGCTCTATCAGGCGGAGGGCCTGCCCTCGATGCTCGGCGTGCTCGCAAAGGCGATCGACGCCGCGGCCGGGCGGAGCGCCTTCGCGGAGGCGGCTGCTGCCGATCTTCAGCGCCGGCAGGCGGCGCTCGGCTCTGGCGCGGTCGGCAGCGGCGATCTCCTGCGCTACGGCGAGTTCATGCGCCTGGGGCGGCTCTACAACAGCACGCGGAATTACCCCGCTTCCGAGGACGCCTTCCGCAAGGCGCTCGAGGTGCAGAACCGCGTCTTCGGCGCCGCCTCGCCCGGCGCGGGAGAGGTGCTGATCGAGCTCGGCCTCGCCGTCAGCCATCAAGGGCGCTTCGACGAGGCGGGCGCGCTCTTCCGCCGCGCCGAGCCCATCGTGCAGAAGCTCGGCGAGGCGATGCAGGGGCGCTTCTTCGCCTATCTCGCGATCGACGCGGAGCTCCAGGGCAAATACCGGGAGGCGCTGGGATACGCGCGGCAGAGCACGGTGCTGCGCCGCAAGCAGATCGATTCCGCGGCCGACGCAATCTCCGACATCTCCGCGGGCGATCCGCACGTCGCCGCCAAGGCCGAGCTCGTGCACAGCCTGCTGATCGAGGGTGACCTCTCGCTGAAGCTCGGCGAGATCGCAGGCGCCGAGGCCGCGGACACGGAGGCGCTCAATTTCCTCGCGCAGGTACGGGGCCTGCCGATCTGGTGGCAGCCGCAGGCGCTCATCCTGCTGGGCCAGATCGAGGCGGCGCAGAACCGCCTCACCTTCGCCGAGCGCAATCTGAGGCGCGGCGTCGAGCTCGAGGAGAAGCTCTTCGGCAAGACCGCCCCGACCGCGCAAGCCTATCTGACGCTCGCGCGCTTCTACGCGGGGATCGAGGATTATCCCGCGGCGATCGCGGCCTTCCGCACGGGCATGGAGATATTGGGGAACGACGACACCGCGCGGAGCCTCGTCACCGCGGACGACGTCGGCGCCTTCCTGGTGGCCGCGGGCGCGGTCGCGGCGAAGGACCCCGGCCAGCGGCAGAAGCTCGAGGCGGAGATGTTCCGCGCGAGCCAGCTCATGAGCGCGGGCGTCGCCGACCAGGCGGTCGAGAACGCCGCCGCGCGGATCGCCGCGGGCGATCCCGCGATCGCGGGTTTGGTGCGCGAGGAGCAGGAGGCCGAGCGCGCGCGCGACGCCGCCCGGCTCCGGCTCGCCGCCGAGCAGGCGAAGCCCGTCGAGGAGCGCGGGAGGATCATCGAGGACCAGCTCCAGAAGGAGATCGACGACGCCAACGCCAAGGTCGCGGCGCTGCAGCAGAAGCTGCAGCAGAGCTTCCCGTCCTACGCGAGCTTCGCCTCGCCGCAGCCCGCCGATCTCGCGAAGCTCCAGAAAGTGCTCGCGCCGGACGAGGCCTTCGTGAGTTTCCTCGTGGGGCGCGAGAGCGCCTATCTGCTGCTGGCGCGCGCGGACCGGCTCAAGGCCTATAAGCTGCAGACCACGGATGTAGCGCTGACGCAGACGGTCAACGATCTCCGCAAGGCCTTCGTGCCGCGGCTCGGCACGGTCGGGCCCTACGATCTCCGCCTTGCGAACACGCTCTACCGCCAGCTCCTGGGGCCGGCCGAGGGCGATCTCGCGGGCGTGAAGCATCTGGTGGCGGCGCCTTCGGGGGCGCTCGCGAGCCTGCCGCTCGGCCTCTTGGTCGCGACGCCGACCGCGCAGGGCAATTACTCCGGCGCGGATTGGCTGCTGCGGCGCATGGCGATCTCCGAGGTGCCTTCCGCGCGCGCCTTCGTGGTGCTCCGCGCGGAGCGGGCGGCGGCGAAGCCGGCGCCGCATCCCTTCCTCGGCGTCGGCAATCCCGCCTTCACCGGCGCCGCCGCGGCGCAGGGACAGGCCTCCGCCCTCGACCGCCTCGCGCAGAGCTGCCGCGAGGGGGGCGCGGTCTCGCCGACCCTCATCCGCGCGCTGGCGCCGCTCCCGGAGACCGGGGAGGAGGTGCGCCGCGTGGGCCAGCGCCTCAATGCCGATCCCAACGCGATCCTCCTGGGTGCCGCGGCCTCCGAGGTCAATCTGAGGCGCCAGGCGCTCGGCGACTACAACGTGCTCTATTTCGCGACCCACGGCCTGCTGCCGGGCGAGCTGCGCTGCCAGAGCGAGCCGGGCCTCGCGCTCACGCCGCCCTCGGGCGCGGCGAGCTCGCCCAACGACGACGGACTCCTCGAGGCGAGCGAGGTGGCGGGGCTCAAGCTCAACGCGGAGCTCGTCGTGCTCTCGGCCTGCAACACCGGCGCGGGCGGCGGGCGGCTCGGGGGCGAATCGCTCTCGGGCCTCGCGGACGCCTTCTTCCACGCGGGCGCGCGGACGCTCGTGGTGAGCCATTGGCAGGTCCCGTCGAATGCCACCGTCGCGCTGATGACGGGGTTCTTCGACCGGCTCGGCCCGCGGCTCGACAACGGCATCGCGGAGTCCCTGCGGGGCTCGCAGCTTGCACTCGCGGGCCAGGCGGCAACCGCGCATCCCTTCTACTGGGCGGCCTTCACGGTGCTCGGCGACGGCGGCGGCCGCCTGTCGGGCCGGCAGGCCGCCAACGGAGGCTTGGAGTAGGGCCATGAGATCGACGGGGATATTCGCACTGAGCCTGGTGCTGTCGCTGGCGGCGACGGCGGCCACTGCGGCGGAGCTGGTGGTGGTCGAGGCGCGCAACATCGACCTCAAGCAGGGCAGCTCGATCGACGACGGCAAGCCGCTCGCCCTCAAGGAGGGCCAGCAGGTGACGCTCATCGCCGACGATGGGACCATCCTGACGCTGCGCGGCCCCTACGACCGCGCGCCCAACGGCGGCGGCGGCGGGGTGGGCGTGGCGGATGCGCTGGAAGCGCTCACGACGCGGAACTCCGTCCGCAACGTCGCGGGCGTGGTGCGCGATCAAACCATCACCCTGCCGAGCCCCTGGCTCGTCGATGTGAGCCACCCCGGCACCGCCTGCATCCGCCCCGGCGAGCGACCGGTCTTTTGGCGCGACAGCAAGATGGGCGGGAGCGACAAGATCACGGTGATGCCCGCCGACCGGAGCTGGCTCGCCAGCACGGAGTGGCCGCGCGGCAGCTCGACGATGGCGGCACCCGGCAATTTCCCGGTCCGCGACGGCCGGACCTATCTCGTCGATTTCGGCGACAAGCCCGTCGCGGTGACCCTGAGCGAAGTCTCGCCCTCCGCCGCCAATCCCAAGATGCAGGCGGCCTGGATGATCCAGAAGGGGTGCGTCGCCCAGGCAGAGGCCCTCCTCAGAACGGTCCGATAGTGATCTAATGGCGCTCTGGAAGGAGAGCGCTTGGCAAGGAAGCAGCTCAACCTAAAGACCGTCCTCATCCCGGTCGCGATCGCCGTGATCTCGGTCGGGCTCGTCTCCGTGGCCGTCGAGAACATCCGCTTCCTGAAGCAGGCCGAGCGCTTCGTGCGGGACTGGGAGACGACGGTGCTGGCGCCGCCGGAGCCGCAGAGCCCGGACGTCAAGATCGTCTCCATCACCGAGGAGACGCTGAAGAGCTTCCCCTACCGCGAGCCCGTCGACCGAAAGTTCCTCGCGGACCTCCTGCGCAAGCTCGCGGCCGCGAAGCCGAAGGCGATCGCGCTCGACGTGCTGCTGGATCAGCCGACGGAGTCCGCGAAGGACGACGATCTCCGCGAGACCATCGCGACGCTCTCGGTGCCGATCGCCGTGAGCTACGTCGCCGATTGGGAGATCGTCGACCAGAAGCAGAAGGCCTACCTCGATGCCTTCGTGCCGCCCAAGGACCGGATGCTCGCGGATACCGGCACCGACGCCTTCGACGGGACCGCGCGCTTCATCGTGCAGGAGAAGACGCTCCCCGACGGCTCGACGATGCCGGGCTTCGCGCGGGCGGTCCTCGCGAAGATCGGCATCGAGGTCCCTCCCGACCCGGTCGAGATCGCCTGGCGCGGCCGCCCGAGCGCCGACAAGGAGCCGTTCGCGGAGTTCGCGGCGCCCTTCGTCCTCAAGGCGAAGCCCGAGCTCCTCGCGAAGCTCCTCGGCGGGAAGATCGTGCTGATCGGCGCGGATTTGAGCCTCACCGACCGCCACCGCACGCCCTTCGCCTCCTATTACTCCGGGAACCAGGGCATCCTGCCGGGAATCGTCATTCACGCGCACGAGGTCGATCAGCTCCTCACGGGGCGCCGGCCGCCCGGGCTCGGCGCGCTCGGCGACCTCCTGACCGCGCTCGCTCTCGCCCTCATTGGCGCCATGCTCGGCATCTCCGAGGTGAAGCTCCACTGGCGCGTCGTCTTCGCCGTGCTCATCGCCGCCGTCTGGTGGGTGGGCGGCGCCGCGATCTTCCATTACGAGAGCGTCATGGTGGCGCTGGTGACGCCGACGCTCTCCCTCGCGCTCACCCTCTGGGGCAGCGACGCCATCACCGGCTACGAGGCACGGAAGCAGAAGGAATACATCCAGAAGACCTTCTCCCGCTACGTCTCGCCCAAGGTGGTGACGCAGTTGGCGCAAGACCCCGACCGGCTCAAGCTCGGCGGCGAGCGTCGCGAGATGACCTTCCTCTTCACGGACGTCGCGGGCTTCACCACCATGTCCGAGGCGGTGGGCGCGGGCGAACTCGCGCAGATCCTCAACACCTACCTCGAAGGCATGGTCGAGGTGGTGCAGCGCTATGACGGCCTCGTCGACAAGTTCATCGGCGATGCGGTATTCGCGATTTTCAACACGCCGCTCGACCAGCCCGATCATTGGGAGCGGGCGGTGCGCTGCGCGCTCGAGCTCGACCGCTTCGCCGACCAATTCCGCACGGCGCAGAACGCCAAGGACATCCCCTTCGGCGTCACCCGCATCGGCGTTCATTCCGGCACGGCGACGGTCGGCAATTTCGGCTCGCACGACAAGATGGAATACACGGCTCTCGGCGACCCCGTGAACACGGCCTCGCGCCTCGAGGGCCTGAACAAGTATTTCGGCACCCGCATGTGCGTGAGCGAGGTGACGTACGCGCATTGCAAGGGCATCCCCTTCCGTCCGATGGGCCGCGTCGTCGTCAAGGGCAAGACCACCGCCCTCGGCATCTGGGAGCCGCTCACGCCCGAGCGCGACGCCAGCGACTACATCGCCCGCTACCGCTTCGCCTATCAGCGCCTCGAAGAGGGCGCGGAGGACGCGCTCCGGCTCTTCGAGGAGCTCTTCGCCGAGAATCCCTATGACGGCTGCGTCGAGATCCATCTCGAGCGCCTGCGCACCGGCGCGCGCAGCCCCGAGATCGCGATGACGGAGAAATAGGCCCGATGGGCCTCGGAAGGACATACGCATGAGCATCGAAACCGAGGCCGCGATCCCGCGGCGGCCCGCACCCGCAGAGATCGAGGTGATCCCCACCGGCGCTGCGCTCGGCGCCGAGGTGCGGGGCGTCGATCTCGCGCGGCTCGACGACGCGACGTTCGACGCGATCCATCGCGCCTGGCTCGCTCACCTCGTGCTGCTGTTCCGGGGACAGAAGCTCGGGGACGAGGACTTGATCGGCTTCAGCCGCCGCTTCGGCGATCTCGACTGGGCGCCGATCATGGAGAACGGGCGCCGTTTCGTCGAAGGACATCCCGAGATCTACGTGGTCTCGAACGTGATCGAGAACGGCGTCGCCATCGGGAGCCTCGGCGCGGGCGAGGCGGTCTGGCACACGGACATGTCCTATCTCGCCGATCCCCCCAAGGCGAGCATGCTCTACGCGATCGAGATTCCCCCGCGCGGCGGCAATACCGGATTCTGCAATATGTATCGCGCGCTGGAGGCGATGCCGGAGGCGCTGAAGCGGCGGGTCGAGGGCCGGACGCTCAAGCACGACGGCACCTACAACAGCGGCGGCTACGTCCGCGCCGGCGTCGCGCCGACGGACGATCCCCGGCGCTCTCCCGGGACGAGCCACCCCATCATCTGCACCCATCCCGAGACCGGCCGGCGCGTGCTCTATCTCGGCAGGCGGCGCAACGCCTACATCGATGGGCTCGATCTCGCGGAGTCCGAGGCGCTCCTCGACGAGCTCTGGTCCTATGCGACGCGGCCGGAACTCACCTGGTACAACGAATGGCGCGTCGGCGACATCGTGCTCTGGGACAACCGCTGCACCATGCATCGCCGCGACCCCTTCGACGCCGAGGCCCGGCGCATCCTCCACCGCACGCAGATCAAGGGCGAGACGCGGCCGCGGGCTTGAGGCCCGCGCGTATCTCCGCGGCCGTCGCGAGCTTGCCGCCGGCCGCCTCGATCGCCTTCGCCGCCGCCTCGACCCAATCGAGATTCGAGCGCTTGCTGCCGAAAGGCGCGTCCTCGAGCCCGACGCGGACGTGGCCGCCCATCGCCACCGCATGCGGCACGAGCGGCAGCACGTCGACGCCCAATCCGCCCACCATCCAGGCCGACCCCGGCGCCTCGCGCTCGAGCAGCGTCGTCAGCGCCGGGAGCGCGAAGGGCTCCGGCGGGAAGCCGAAGGTGAAGGCCTCGGAGAACATGAAGCGGTAGACCGGCTGCGGCGCGCCCTCGTAGCGCCGGTGGAGCGCCGCTCCCAAGCGCACGAAGCCGGGCTCGTAGCAGGCATAGGCGGGATGAAACCCGTATTGCCGCGCGAGCCCGAGGCCGTGGCGGATATGCGCATCGGGATTGAGATAGACGAAGCCCTCGCGGCCCGCGGCGACCCATTCGTAGAGCGCGAAATTGGCGGAGCCGGGATCGACCACCGCCCATTCGAGGAGTCCGCGGCGCGCGAGCGCCTCGACGGCGGCGAAACGCGTCACGGGATCGCTGAGTCCCGGCGCATCGGCGCCGCCCGCGAGCGGGATGGTGGGATAGACGATGGCGTCGACCACGGCGCGAATGCCCTCGATGATCGCGGCATAGAGCTCGGGATCGTCCTTCTGGCGTCCCGTCGCGGCGTCGTAAGCGTGGACATGGATGACCGAAGCGCCCGCCTTCGCGCAGGCGATCCCCTCCGCGACGATATCCTCGACGCGGAGCGGAATGCCCGGCTGCAGCGCGCGCGACCAGGGCCCATTGAGCGCCGCCTCGAGCCACACGAGTTTCCGTGCCATCGCGCTCGTCTCCTCCGGATGCCGACGCTCCGGAGCCTATCCTAGAGCAAACTCATTAGCGCCCCCCTCGAGGGCAGGGGAATCGCATATGAGATTCCTCTCCCCTCCGGGGTGAGGCAAGATGAGGGGCGCTACGGCCGGAAGGCCGGAAAAACCTCGCGCCGACGCGTCGAGAGGCCCCCTCACCCCGGCCCTCTCCCCGGCGGGGAGAGGGGGAATTGCGCCATATGCGATCGACCTCCCCCTCCAGGGGGAGGGGGAATTTGAATTGATATGTTGACGCCGCCCGGTACCCGGAAGGTCGTCGAGCTCGTTGCATCTCGAGGGGCCGCCGAGCGCGCCGCACGCAGCGGCCCCTCGATCGCGGTCCTCCCCTTCACCAACCTCAGCGGCGATCCGGAGCAGCGCTACCTCAGCGACGGGATCACGGACGACATCATCACGGAGCTCTCGAGCTTCCGCGACATCTTCGTGATCGGGCGCAGCTCGAGCTTTGCCTGCGAGCCCTTCGCGGGCGACGTGAAGCGCGTCGCGCGCGAGCTCGGCGTGCAATACGTGCTCGAGGGGAGCGTCCGCCGCGCCGGCGACCGCCTGCGCATCTCCGTGGGCCTCGTCGACGGTTCGAGCGGCGAGCGCATCTGGGCCGACCGCCACGACGGCGAGCTCAAGGACGTGCTCGGCCTCCAGGAGGAAATCGCGCGCCGCATCGTCGGGAGCATCGCGCCCGAGATCCACTTCGCGGAGCAGCAGCGCGCGGAGCGCACGGCGCCCGCCGATCCCGCCGCCTACGACCTCGCGCTCCGCGCCTCCGCCGCGATCTCCCGCGGCGTCGCCGCCGAGGACAAGGCGGCGGTCACGGAGGGGATCGAGCTCGCCCGGCGGGCGATCGCGCTCGATCCCCTGTGTCTTCGCGCGCATTACGCGCTCGCCTTCGGTCATTGCCGTCGGGGCGTCATGGGGCATTTCAACGCCGAGGCGCAGGAGGACCTCGCAGCGGCCGATGCGGCGGCGCAGCGCCTGCGCGAGCTCGACGCCCGCAACCACTGGGCCTATGCGATCCTCGGTCACGTCGCGATGCGCCGGATGCGGCACGAGGAGTCCCTCGCCAATCTCCGTCAGGCGCACGAGCTCAATCCCAACGACGTGACGACGCTGCGCTGGCTCTCCTGGGAGGAATCGAATTTCGGCATGGCCGAGGAAGCCGCGCGCCACGCCGAGCTCTCGCTGCGCCTGAGCCCGCGCGACCGCACGACCGATATCGGCTATTGGGCGATCGGCCTTGCGGCCTGGGTCGGCGGCGATCTCCCGCGCTGCCTCGAGAGCGCGCGCCGCGCCATCACCATCAACCGCGACTTCGCGGGCCACTACATCCTGCTCGCGGCCTGTCTCGCGGATATGGGAAGGGACGAGGAGGCGCAGGAGGCGGTGGCGGCGATCCGGCGCCTCGCCCCCGGCCTCATCGAGAGCCGGCTCCAAGGGCGCACCCATTTCACCGAGGCGGCGCTCGCCGAGCGCTACATCCGCGCGCTCCGCCGCGCGGCGGGCGAGCGCAGGCCCGCAGCGGGAAAACCCGCGCCCTCCGCCTCCGCGCTGGGCGGGCTGAGCGAGCGAGAGCGCGAGGTGCTGCGCCTGGTAGCGCAAGGCCTGAGCAACTCGCGCATTGCGCGGAAGCTCGATCTCAGCGAGCACACGGTGAAACGGCACGTCGCCAACATCCTCACCAAGCTCGACCTCCCGACGCGCGCCGCGGCTGCCGCAATGGCCGCGCGCGAAGGCTTGCTCTGACCGGCGGCGGGATGGCCCGATCGGGCCATTCAAAAAATTTACTATTCATGGCTCGACCGGGCGAAGTTTCGGCAGTGCACTCCCTCTAATTTCCGCGCGACGAGGCGACGGCGGCCGCACTGGCGGCGCCGGAGGACGCACTCGGTTTTCGCAGTTGGAGTGAGTGCCATGTTGTTCCACGCATCGATCGACGCCCAGGACCCCCAACACGTCGCCTCCGTACTCGCGGAGATTTGGCGCGGCACCGTCCTGCCCTTTCCGCCGGTTCAGGGCGGCTTCATCGTGCTCGCGGGCGACGAGCGCGGCTCCGCGATCGAGGTCCTTCCTGCGGGGCACGTGCTGATCCCCGGCGACGAGGAGGCGGAGAGCATCGAGGCCTTCGAGACGCCGCGCGCCACCGCAACCCATCTCGCTGTCGGCGTCCCCTGCTCCATCGCGGAGATCGAGCGCATCGCCGCGCGCGAATGGTGGCTCTGCCGGGTCTGCTCGCGGGGCGGCCTCTTCCGCGTCGTCGAGTTCTGGATCGAGAACCGCGTCGAGCTCGAGCTGCTGACGCCGGAGATGCAAGCGGAGTACCGCGCCGCCGCGAACCCCGCGCGGCTCAGGGAGACCTTCGCGAAGATGGCGGCCATGCGCTCGCGCGGCGAGCGGGCGCCGGCGCGAGAGAGATTGGAGGTGGCCCATGTGTAGCGGCTGGATTGCCGAGGCCCGCGACCTGCGGCCGGAGCCGACGCTCGCGGAATTGCTCGCCGACCCTATCGTGTTCGCGCTGATGCAAGCCGACCGCGTGGATCCCCGGGAGATCGCGGCGCTGGTCTCCCGGCACGCCCGGAACCTTCCCCGGAGCGCCGGCGCCAAGCACTGAGGCGCCGGCGCTCGCCGCCCTCATTTCCTCAAGGAAGCCTGAAATGGTCAGATTAGACGGCCTCTTCCTGCGCGTCGCCGTGCTCTACGTCCTCTCGGGCATGGGGCTCGGCATCTTCATGGCGATGACGCAGGACCACTCCATGATGCCCGCCCACGCCCACATCAACCTCGTGGGCTGGGTCTCGATGGCGCTCTATGCGCTCGTCTACCGCGCCTGGCCCGAGGCGGCCGAGGGCGGCGCGGCCTGGACGCATTTCTGGCTCGCGAACATCGGGACCTTGACGCTCGTCATCGGCGTGAGCGGCATCTACGCCGGCTATCCCGAGAGCTTCGAGGCCGTGGCCGGGGTAGGCTCGATCCTGACGCTGCTCTCGATGCTGCTCTTCGCCGCGATCGTCTTCCGGCGCGTGCCGATGCTGCGCGAGGGCCGGCGAGCGAAGCTTCCCGAGGGGCGCTCGCTCGGCGCAGTCGGCTGACCGCGGCCCAAGGCAAGCTTTGCGCACCCGCCCGCGGCGCTCGCGGGAAGATCACAAGATCGACCCACCAAATTTGGTTGTAAAACACCTCCTCATAGCGTATAAAAGATAGAGTCCAAATCGCGCCGGAGAGGCCTGCGATGTTGAGCGCATCGGACTGGATCATCCAGCTCGCCCTCGGGGGGCTTTTGGGAACCCTGGGCCAGGGAATCCGCGCGGTCGCCGGCCTCAAGAAGCTGCATGACCAAGTCCAGCAGCAGGGAAAAGAGCTCAGCGATGAGTTCGAGCCGCGCACCTTGCTGGTGAGCCTGCTCATCGGCTTCATCGCGGGTGCGCTCGCAGACCTCGCGATGATCGGGTCCGACACGACAGCCGCCACCACCTTCAAGCGGGAAGCGCTCTTGCCGCTCGTGGCGGCGGGCTATGCGGGGACCGACTTCATCGAGGCCTTCATGAGCCGATATCTCCCGAACGGCAAGAAACGGAACGGCGGCGCCCCGAGCGGCGCGCCGGCCGATGCGGGAGCGCCTCCCGCGGTAGGCTGACCGCCATGCCCTTCACGATGAAATACGCGATCGAGACGCGCTATCTGACCAAGCCGTCGAAGCGCCGCTCGGGCCAGGTGATCGCGCCGAAGGTTGTATTCGTCGTCGCGCACGACACCGGCAACATCAATTCGACCGCGGGCAACAACGTCGCCTACTATGAGCGCAGCCGCGACGAGGAGAGCGCGTCCGCGCACATCTTCGTCGATGACAAGCAGATCATCGAGTGCATCCCCGCGCTGCAGACATCGCCGCCGGAGAAGGCCTGGCACGTGCTCTACAGCGTCGATACCGACAACGTGCTCTTCGGCTATAACGCCAATGACGCCGCGATCGGCATCGAATACTGCTTCGGCGACAGGATCGACGCCGACGAGGCCTATCGGAAATACGTCTGGACCATCGCCTACACCTGCTTCAAGTTCGGACTCGAGCCCGCGAAGTCGGTGGTCGGACATTTCTTCCTGGACCCGCGGCGCAAGACCGATCCCGTCACCGGGCTCGCCCATAGCCGCCGGAGCTACGAGCAGTTGCTGCGCGACGTTCCCGCAGAATATGCGGCCTGCACGGGGGGACCGGCGCCGGTGCCGCCGACACCGCCGGCGAGCGGCACGGTGACGGCGACCGTCGCGCTCAACATCCGTGTCGGCGCCGCAAGCACGCGCGCGAGGATCTACCAGACGGTGGCCTCGGGAACCGAGCTTCCTTATGTCGGGACCGAGCCCAATGGCGAGGCCGTGAACGGCAACCCGCTCTGGTATCGCGACACCAACGGCAATTACTTCTGGAGCGGCGGCACGCGATAGAAGGGCGCCGCTATTTCAGGCCGAGTTCCGCCAGCACCGCTTCCGTATGCTCGCCGAGGCGCGGCGGCGGCGAGTCCACGCGGGGGCCGCCGTGGGCGAAGAGGAAGGACGACATCGGTACCGTGAACTCGCCCTCGACGCCCGGCGCGCCCGCGAAGCGGTGGAGGACGCCGCGCGTTGCGATCTGGGGATCGGCGACGGCCTCGCCCATGCTGCGGACGCGGGCCGCGGGGACGTGGCGCGACTGAAAGAACGTCTCCCACTCCTCGGCGCTGCGCCGCGCGAGAATCTCCGTCAGGACCGCGGCCTCGCGCGCGCGGTCGGCGTCGCGTTCGCGGTTCGTGCGCTTCGCCATCTCCGGCCGCTCCAGCGCCTGCCAGAGACGCCGCTGCTGGCGGAGATTGCTCGCGCCGAGCATCAGGAGCCCGCTCCTGGTGGGATAGGCGCTGTTGGTGGCGTGCGAATGCTTGTTGCCGGCGGGCTTGGGGTGGGTGCCGTTCCGGAGATAGCCCGTCAAATGCGAGCTCATGAGGATCATCGCGACGTCGAGCATCGCCATGTCGATGCGCTGGCCCCTCCCCGTGCGCTCGCGCTGGAAGAGCGCCGCCGCCAGCGCAAAGGCGCCGCTCATGCCCGTCGCGTAGTCGATCGCGGGCGAGCCGAATTTGACGGGATTGACCTCCTCGGTCCCCGTCATCGCCATGATCCCCGAGGTCGCCTGGATCACGTGGTCGTATGCGGTCTGCGGCCCCCGCGGCCCCTTCTGACCGAAGGCCGAGAAGGAGGCGTAGATGAGGCGCGGATTGAGCGCGGCCATCGCCTCATAGCCGAGACCGAGCGCGTCGAAAGCGCCGGGCCGGTAATTCTCGACGAGGATGTCGGCGGTCTTGGCGAGCGCCTTCAGCGCGTCCTGGCCCGCCTGCGTCTTGAGGTCGAGCACGATCGAGCGCTTGTTCGAGGCCTGCGTCAGGAAGGCCGTGCCCATGCCGCTGTCGTTGAGCGCGGCGTCGCTGCCGTTGCTGCGGCTCTGGTCGGGCTCCTCGGGATGCTCGACCTTGATCACGTCGGCGCCGAGGAGCGCGAGCTGATATGTCGCGAAGGGACCCGCGAGCACATGCGTCGCGTCGATCACCCGGATGCCTTCGAAGGGACGCATCAGGTGCCGGCCTTCTTCGAGGCGTCGGGCTCGAAGGTCATGGCGACGCCGTTCATGCAGTAGCGGAGTCCCGTCGGCTCGGGCCCGTCCTTGAAGACGTGGCCGAGATGCCCGCCGCAGACGCGGCAATGCACCTCGGTGCGGGGATAGATGAGCTTGAAGTCGGTCGAGGTCTCGATCGCGCCGTCGACCGGCGCGAAGAAGCTCGGCCAGCCCGTGCCGCTCTCGAACTTCGTCTCGGAGCGATAGACCGGCGTCCCGCAGCCCGCGCATTTGAAGACGCCGGCGCGATGCTCCTCGTTGAGCGGGCTCGACCCCGGCCGTTCGGTGCCGTGCTTGCGGAGCACCTGGAACTGCTCCGGCGTCAGCTTCGCCCGCCATTCGGCTTCGGTCGTCATGTGAGCCTCCTCGCCAACGGTGAAGGCGGCATTATGAACCGCCAAGACGGCAAGGCGCCAAGTCCTTTCTCGTGGCGAAGCCGCACCGAATCACCACGGAGGCACGGAGGACACGGAGAAGTGAGATTGCGGCTTCGCCGCGAAAGAGCAAACTTCGCGATCTCTCCGCCTCCGTAGTGATTCCTTTCTTCTTGGCGTCTTGGCGCCTTGGTGGTTCAACTATCGGCGTACCGCCGGAGAATCGAGGGGGACTCGCATGCACGCCATCCGCATCGACCGGAAGAAGCCGCTCGCGGAGCAGCCGCGCCTGGGCCACAACCGCTATCACCCGGACATCGAGCCCGCGCTCGAGGCGGCGGAGGGTGAGGAGGTCGTGCTCGAAACGCTCGACGCGCTCGACGGCCAACTCCTCCCGACCTCGACCGTTGCGGATTTCGCGGCAATCAATGCCGGGAAGGTGCATCCCCTGACCGGCCCCGTCCTCGTCAAGGGCGCCGCGCCCGGGGACATGCTGGAGATCGAGTTCCTGGACATCGAGGCGCAACCCACGGCCTTCAGCGCGATCATCCCCGGCCTCGGATTCCTGAGGGACGTCATGACCGCGCCCTTCCTCGTGCATTGGAAGATCGAGGACGGCTGGGCGGTCTCGGAGCAGATTCCGGGCGTGCGGATTCCGGGTGCGCCCTTCATGGGCGTCTCGGCCGTCGCGCCCTCAGCCGAAATGCTCAGGAAATGGACCGAGCGCGAGCAGCGCGCGCTCGACCGCGGCGGCATGGTGCTGCCGCCCGATCCCACGGGCGCGGTGCCGGCCTCGGGCCCTTGCGCGCTTCACGGTTTGCGCACGCTCCCGCCGCGCGAGAATGGCGGCAATTTCGACGTGAAGCAGCTGACCAAGGGTGCGAAGCTCTTCCTGCCGGTCTTCAAGGAGGGCGCGCTCTTCTCGAGCGGCGACGGGCATTTCGCCCAAGGCGACGGCGAGGTCTGCGTCACTGCCGTCGAGATGGGCGCGACCGTCGCGGTGCGATTCAAGGTGCACAAAGGCCTCGCCGTCCGGCGCAAGTTCATGTCGCCGGTGTTCTCGCGCGCGGGCTATTTCACCGATCCCCGCTTCGCGGCACCCGAGCGCTTCCTCGGCGTCATGGGCATGCCCATCAACGCCGCGGGCGAGATCGAGGCCGAGAACCTGACCCTCGCCTGCCGCAACGCCGTCCTCAACATGATGGAGCTGCTCCAGGAGCGCGGCTTCAGCCGCGAGCAGGCCTACGTCATCTGCAGCGTCGCCGTCGACCTCCGCATCTCCAACGTCGTCGACGTCCCGAACTACGTCGTCTCGGCGCTGCTGCCGGAGGCGATATTCGGAGACTAACCCCTGAATACCCTCACCCTCCCATGGCTTCGCCATGGGCCCCAACCCTCTCCCACTGCGTGGGAGAGGGAGCAACGGAGTCCCTCTCCCGCTTGCGGGAGAGGGTTGGGGCCCGCGCGAAGCGCGGGAGGGTGAGGGTCGCACAAAAAAAGCGAGCCCAGCCATGACCAAGCACCATCACCTCTCCTCCTCGCCCGCGACCTGCCATTGGGGCTTCTTCGACGCCGCGCTGAAGCCGGTGCTGACGGTCCAATCCGGCGATACCGTCACGGTCGATTGCATCTCCGGCGGCGCGGATGTCTTGCCGGATGCGCCCTTCGAGGTGCTGCCGGAGCATCGGGCCGTGCTCGCGAAGCTCACGCCGGCCTTCGGCGGCGGACACATCCTCACTGGGCCGATCGCCGTCGAAGGGGCGGAGCCCGGCGACACGCTCGAGATCCGTATTCACTCCATCGATTGCCGGCAGAATTGGGGCTGGACGCGGATCGCGCCCCTGCGCGGAACCCTGCCCGAGGATTTTCCGGAGCGGCGCACCTGGCACACCGCGATGGACCGCCAGCGCGGCGTCGCCACCACGCCCTGGGGCCAGGAGGTGCCGCTGGCCCCGTTCTTCGGCGTGATGGGCGTGGCGCCGCGCCCGGTCTATGGCGCGGTCACCACCATCGTGCCGCGGGAGTTCGGCGGGAACCTCGACCTCAAGGAGCTGACCGCGGGCAGCACGCTCTACCTCCCGATCTGGGCCAAGGGCGCGCTTTTCTCGGTGGGCGACGGGCACGGCGTCCAGGGCGACGGCGAGGTCTGCTTGACCGCGCTCGAGACCGCGCTCAGCGGGACTTTCGAGCTCGTCCTGCGCAAGGATCTTCGCCTCGACATGCCCCGCGCGGAGACGCCCACGCACTGGATCTCGCTCGGCCTCGACGAGGACCTCGACGACGCCGCGAAGCAAGCGGTGCGGCAGATGATCAAGCTCCTCGGGGAGATCGCGGGCCTCGCCCCGGCGGAGGCCTACATGCTCTGCAGCCTCGCCGTCGATTTCCACGTGACCCAGCTCGTCGACGGCAACAAAGGCATCCACGGCATGCTCGCCAAAAACTTGCTCTCGGCAACGTCCCGGAAATAAATCGGGCATTTCCCTAAAATACTCCCGAAGTTTAGGGCGACGTTAACCAAGCGGGTCGCACGCTCGCACAAGGTGCAATTCCCATAGGAGGCACCGATGCGTGCCACCCTTGCGAAACTACCGTGGTCGCGCGCTCCCGAGGGGGAGCCCGCGCCCCGCCCCGCGCCCATCGGCGCCCGCGAGCAGCAGCAGCGCCTCACCGAGGCCTTCCTGCCCAAGGCGGAGCCCGCCTTCCTCGCGCGCTTTGCGGTCCTCAACCTCGTGGGCGCCGCCCTCATCGCCGCCGCCTGGGCCGAAGGGCTGCTCACGAAGCCCTTCGAGGCCGACAGCACCGGCATGTGCTACCTCATCAGCGCGCTCTTCGGCTGGGGCCTCGTCTGCTGCCTGCGGCGCGACTGGCAGAGCGTGCGCTGGGCGGGCAACGCCCTCGTCTATCTCGGCATGGTCGGGACCGTCCTCGGCCTCATCATGACCGTGAGCGACCTCTCCGCCGACAAGGCGCAGAGCTTCGAGAGCTTCAAGACGGTGGTGACCGCGATCTATGTGGGCTCCGGCACGGCGCTCTATACGAACCTGCTGGCCTGCATCGGGTATCTCTGGCTCGGCACCAACGCCCATCTGCTCGCGCGCCAGGAGGTCTAGGCCATGTGGCGGGGGATGAATGTCTCCTTCCGGGACATGCTCTTCCTGCTGGTCTTCGCCTATCTCGTGATCGGCGCGGTGGCGCTCGCGCACGTCCGCAAGGAGGCGCGGGAGGACACCGCGGGAAAGCCGCCGCCCGGCAACGTCACCGTCGAGATCCACTGGGACGACAAGATCGACGCCGACGTCGATCTCTGGGTCGAGGGGCCGGGCGACGTCCCCGTCGGCTATTCCAACAAGAGCGGCATCATCTTCAACCTCGTGCGCGACGACCTCGGCCACGCCGCCGAGCCCATCCCCATGAACTACGAGGTCGCCTACGCCCGCGGCTTCTGGCCGGGCGAGTACGTCGTCAACGCGCATCTCTACCGCTCCATGGACCATCGCTTCCCGATCGAGGTGACGGCGATGGTGACGGTCACGGGCACGGACGGCGTGAGCCGCAAGCTGCTGCAGTCGAAGGCCGAGCTCACCTATGTCGGCCAGGAGACCACGATCTTCCGCTTCAAGCTCGACGAGAAGGGCGCGATGGTCGCGGGTAGCCTCAACCGCATCCACAAGCCGCTCCGCGCCGCCTTCATGGGCGAGCAGGAGGCGCCGAAATGACGACCTTCCTCATCGCCTTCCTGACGCTCGCGCTGGCGCTCGGCATCTTCACCTTTGTGGGCCTCCCCATGGGAACGCGCGCCCGCCGTGCGATCGTGAGCGGCTTCTTCGCGCTGCTCCTCGCGGGTCTCTTCTTCGGCTATTCCGACATGCTGGGCCGGCCGAAATCGAGCCGGCTCGAGGTGCTGCGCCATCCCGACGGCGAATTGCGGATCCTCGGCTCCTACATCGTCGAGGGCTCGGGGATCTATCTCTGGCTGCAGATCCCGGGCGTGCGCGAGCCGCGCTATTACGTGCTGCCCTGGGACCAGAAGCTCGCGGCCGAGCTGCAGAAGGCGATCGAGGAGAACACGCGCAACCACGGCGGCGGCGTGGTGATGCGGCTTCCCTACGAGCGCTCCTGGGATTGGCGCGACCCCGTCTTCCACCCCGCGCCGCAGCCGAAGCTCCCGGAGAAGCACGGCGAGCCCCCGCCGCAGATCTACCGCGCCCCCGAGCAGGACGCCTGAGCGCTCGCCCCTTTGCAGCATGGCCGGAGATGTGCTAGAGCCGGCGGCCGCCGGGTTCCGGGGGAGATCATGTGCACCACAGTTGCGATGCTTGCGGCGAGGAACGCCGCGGACGAGCTATCCAGGAGCTACCTGCGGGTCGTCGCCGAGCTGACGGAGACGCCGCACCGTCTCGATGAGATCGCTGACGCCATCCCGGAATCGCAGTGGCGGAGGCGCCCCGGGGACGGCGGTTTCGCACTCGTTGAGCACGTCCTCCTTCTCCACAGCATCGATCTCGAGGGGTATCGCACGCGGATCGAGCGCATGCTGACCGAGCTCGCGCCGGAGCTGCCGGACATCGATGGCGACAAGCTCGCGGAGGAGCGCCGCTACCTCTTCCAGAATGCGCGCGCGGGCCGCATCGCCTTTGCGGCGGTGCGCCGCGAGCTGGTGGCGCGTCTCGCCTCCCTCGGCCCCGCCGAGCGCCAGCGCGTGGGCGCCCTCGAAGGCTTCGGCCCCCTCACGATCGAGGAGCTCGCCGGCGTGATGGCCGCGCACGACCGCGAGCATCTCCGGGCGCTCACGCGGCTCCGCGCGGAGGTCTGCGGCGCCTGAGCCCTCCCCGCTTTGCGGCGCCACCCCGGATGTGCTAGAGCCGGCGGCGCCGAGCTTCTCGGGGGAGATCATGTGCACCACCGTTGCGATGCTCGCGGCGATGAACGCCGCGGACGAGCCGTCCAAGAGCTATCTGCGCGCCATCGCGGCACTCGCGGAGATGCCGCAGCGCCTCGATGAGATCGCCGACGCCATTCCGGAATCCGAGTGGCGGAGGCGCCCCGCGGCGGGCGGCTTCGCGCTCGTCGAGCACGTGCTCCACCTCCACAACATCGACCTCGAGGGCTATCGCACGCGGGTCGAGCGCATCCTGACCGAGCTCGAGCCCGTGCTTCCGGACATCGCCGGCGACAGGCTCGCGGATGAGCGCCGCTACTTGTTCCAGGACGCCCGAGCCGGGCGCATTGCCTTCGCGACGGTGCGCCGCGAGCTGGTGTCGCGCCTCGCCGCCCTCGGCCCCGCAGAGCGCCGGCGCACGGGCATCCTCGAGGGCGTCGGCCCCATGACCATCGAGGAGCTCGTCGGCATCATCGCCACGCACGACCGCGAGCATCTCCAGGAGCTCGCACGCCTCCGCGCGGAAATCTGCGGCGCCTGACCGCGCTTGGGCCCGGCGGGCGGGCGCGCTATCCTGCCGGCCTCGGCTCATGGAGGGAGCGGATCATGTCCAGGCAAGTGCTGAGGGCGGCGCTGGGATTGAGCATGGCGGCGGCGGCAATGCTAGCGGCGCCGGCGGCGCGCGCGGACGCGATCGACGGCAACTGGTGCTACACCGACGGCCGCCGCATGGCCATCAACGGGCCGGAGATCGTGACGCCCGCGGGCACCCGCACCATCGGGAATTATTCGCGGCACTATTTCTCCTACAAGATCCCGGCCTCCGATCCCAAGGCGGGACAATCGGTGTTCATGGCCTTGCAGAACGAGAACACCGTCAACATCACCAGCGGCGCCGACGCCGCCAGCGCGGCACAGGCGCCGGTCGAGGTCTGGCACCGCTGCCCGCCCGCGACGAGCAGCCTCGAGGCCGGCCCCGCTCGCGGCTAACCGCCGAGCCACCAGACGCCGACGGCAATGGTGAGGAGCGTCACGGGCACGCCCACTTTTAGATAGGTCCAGAATCCGATCTCGATGCGGCTCTGCCTCGCGCGCTCCACCACGATGAGGTTCGCGACCGAGCCCACGATGGTGAGATTTCCGGCGAGGGTCGAGGCCATCGCGAGGACGAGCCAGGCGCGCTCGGGGTGCGCGAGGACGGCGACGAAGGGCTTCAGCACCAGCACCGTCGGCACGTTGCTGACGAGGTTCGAGAGCAGCGCCGTCACCGGCGCCAGCACCGCCGGACGGTCGAGCGCGAGGCGGTCCGCGAGCGCCAGCGTCTCCGGCGTCAGCAGCGCCTTCTCGACGCCCGCGACGACCACGAAGAGCCCCGCGAAGAGCAGCAGCAGCGCCCAATCGATCTCGCGGTAGACGCGCTCGGGCTTGAGCCGGCGCGTCAGCAGCAAGAGCGCGCCGCCGATGATCGCGACCTTCGCGGGCGCCACCCCCGCGAAGAAGAACGCCACCATCGCCGCCGTCGCCGCGAGCGACTTCAGGAGTAGCGCACGGTGGATGCGTACCGCGAGCGCCGGCGGGGCGAAGCGCGCGCCTGCGAGAAACTCGCGACGGAACGCGAGCACGATGAGCACGAAGACGATCGCGAGGCCGATCGCCGCCACCGGCGTCAGCGCCGCCGCAAAGCGCGCGTAGGGGATGCCGGAGAAGCTCCCGATCATGATGTTCTGGGGATTGCCCGTGATGGTCGCGGTGCTGCCGATGTTGGAGGACATCGCGACCGCGAGGAGATAGGGCACGGGGTTGCGGCGCAGCGTGCGCGCGAGCTCCGCCACCAGCGGGGTCAGCATGAGGCAGACGGTGTCGTTGACGAGGAAGGCCGAGAGCACGCCCGCGACGGCGACGACGCCCGCGAGGAGGCCGAGCGGCCCGCGCGCCGCCCGCGCCGTCGCATCGGCCGCCAGCGCGAAGAAGCCCGCGAGCTTCAGGTTCGCGACCAGGATCATCATTCCCAGCAGCAGCACGAGGGTGTTGAGATCGACGGCGCGATAGGCCTCCTCGAGGCTGAGCGCGCCCACGCCCACCATGAGGCTCGCCCCGATGATCGCAGCACCCGCGCGATCGAGCCGCAGCCCCGGCAGCCGGCCGACTGCGACGACGGCATAGGTCGCGAGGAAGATGAGGAGGGCGGGGATCATCGGAAGGACTGGACCTGTCGCTTCAAGCCTAACGGCGCGCCTCAGGCGACGCCAGCGACGCCCGCGAGTGTGGCATTTCTAGGGCGCCGGCCGAGTCGCGGGGGCTCTGCCGCGCCGGTCGGCTTTGTGCTACAAGCGCGGCGCACCTCACATGGCCAGGCATTCCTCAGACGAGTTGCGTGCCGATCCCGCGGACCGGGCCTCCCCGCGGGCTGAGCGGCAGCGCCGCCCCTCGCGCAAGCGCCGGGAGAAAGCGCCGCGGAAGAAACGCCGGCGCACGGTGCTCCGCACGCTCCTGCGCTGGGGCGTGCTCGCGAGCCTCTGGGGCCTGATCGCGGGCGTGGTGATGCTGGGATATTTCGCCCTCACCTTGCCCGACACCGCCGATCTCACGCTCGCGGCGCGGCGTCCGAGCATCACGCTTCTCGCCTCCGACGGCTCGCTCATCGCGACCTACGGCGATCTCTTCGGCGAGCCCTTGAAGCTCTCGGAGATGCCGAAATACCTGCCGGAGGCGGTGATCGCGACGGAGGACCGGCGCTTCTACAGCCATTTCGGCATCGACCCCATCGGGCTCGGCCGCGCGCTCCTCGTGAACATCCGCGCGGGTCACGTGGTCCAGGGCGGCAGCACCATCACGCAGCAGCTCGCGAAGAACCTGTTCCTCACGCCGGAGCGCACCTTCAAGCGCAAGGTGCAGGAGATGCTGCTGGCGCTCTGGCTCGAGCATCGCTTCACCAAGGAGCAGATCCTCGAGATCTACCTGAACCGCGTCTATCTCGGCGCCGGCGCCTATGGCGTCGATGCGGCGGCGCGGCGCTATTTCAACAAATCCGCGCGCGAGGTGAGCCTCTACGAGGCCGCGGTGATCGCGGGCCTGCTGCGCGCGCCCTCGCGCTTCAGCCCGGCGAACGACCGCGACCTCGCCGCGAGCCGCGCGCATCAGGTGCTGGAGAACATGGTCGCCGCGGGCTTCCTCAACGCCGCGCAGGAATCGCGCGCGGAGAGCCAGCGCACGCAGCTCGCGCAGGTGACGGCGACGCGCTCGGGGAGCCGCTACTTCGCGGATTGGGCGGCGGATCAGGTCTCGGGCTTCACGGGATTGGGGAGCCGCGATCTCACGGTCGTCACGACCCTCGATCCGCGCCTCCAGGAGGCGGGCGAGCGCGCGATCGCGGAGACGCTGGCGAAGGAGGGCGAGAAGGCGCAGGTGACCCAGGGCGCGCTCGTCGCCATGAGCCCGGACGGCGCGGTGCGCGCTCTCGTGGGCGGACGCGACTACGGCGAGAGCCAGTTCAATCGCGCGACCCAGGCCTTCCGTCAGCCCGGCTCCTCCTTCAAGCCCTTCGTCTATCTGGCGGCGCTCGAGCGCGGCGTCCGGCCGCAGGACCGCATCGTCGACGGGCCGATCAAGATCGGGACCTATCAGCCGCACAATTACGGCAACAAATACTATGGCGAGGTGACCGTCGCGGAGGCGCTCGCGCAGTCCATGAACAGCGTCGCCGTCCAGCTCGAGCAGCGCGTGGGCGTCGACGCCGTGATCGCCGACGCCCATCGCCTCGGCATATCGAGCGAGCTCAACCGCGACATGAGCCTCGCCCTCGGCACCGCCAACGTCACGTTGATGGAGCTCACCGCCGCCTATGCGGCCTTCGCGAGCGGCGGCCAGGGCGCTTGGCCCTACGCGATCGTCGAGGTCCGCGACAAGGCCGGCACCGTGCTCTATCGCCGCGAGGGCTCGGGGCCGGGCGAGGTGATGCAGCCCTGGATCGCCGGGGCGATGAACCAGATGCTCGCGGGCGTCATCGACCACGGCACCGGCAAGGCCGCGCAGATCGGCCGGCCCGTCGCCGGCAAGACCGGCACGACGCAGGACTATCGCGACGCCTGGTTCGAGGGCTTCAGCGCCGATCTCGTGACGGGCGTCTGGTTCGGCAACGACGACAACACGCCCATGAGCAACGTGACCGGCGGCACGCTCCCCGCGCGCACCTGGCACGATTTCATGGTGGAGGCGACGAAGGGACAGCCGGTGCGAGCCCTCTATTCCGCGCCGGCGGCGGTCGCCGTCAATACGCCCGCTGCGGGGCAGCAGCCGCAGCAGCGGCCCGCGCCGCAACGCCAGGAGTCGAGCCCGGGCTGGCTCGAGCGCATTTTCGGCGGCGGCGGCTCGCGTCCCTCCCCGCCCCGCCAGGAGCCGCTTTACGGCGACACCGGGCACTGAAGTCCGATGCCCTCACCCTCCCATCGCTTCGCGCGGGAGGGTGAGAGCATCAGCGGCCTTCCCAAATCCCACGATTGGATTACTTAATAGCCCGGGCCCTCGCATCATGTCCGTCCGCAATCTCGACGCCGTCTTCAAGCCGCGCTCGCTCGTCTTCGTGGGGGCGACGCCGAAGCCGCGCACGGTCGGGGGCATGCTGCTGGAGAACCTCCGCGCCGCAGGGTTCAAGGGCAAGATGCTGCTGGTCAATCCCCGCTACCAGGAAATCTCGGGGATGCCCGTCTATCCCGACGTGGCGAGCCTGCCGGAGACGCCGGATTTCGCGGTCATCGCGACGCCGCCCGCGACGGTCCCGGGCCTCATCGCCGAGCTCGGCGCGCGGGGGACGCGCGGCGCCGTCGTCATCACCGCGGGCTTCGGCGAGCTCGGGGCGGAGGGACGCGCGCTGCAGCAGCAAATCCTCGAGGCCGCGAGACCCCATCTCCTGCGCGTCGTCGGACCCAATTGCGTGGGGATCATCGTCCCCGGCGCCGGGCTCAACGCGAGCTTCGCGCATCTGCAGGCCGCGCGCGGCGGCCTCGCCTTCGTGAGCCAGTCCGGCGCCATCGTCACGGCCATGCTGGATTGGGCGGAGCCGCGCGGCATCGGCTTCTCGCACATCGTCTCCTTGGGCGACATGGCGGACGTCGATTTCGGGGACATGCTCGACTATCTCGGCGACGACGGCGCGACGCGGGCGATCCTGCTCTACGTCGAGGGGCTGACCTCCGCGCGGAAATTCATGTCGGCGGCGCGGGCGGCGGCGCGGCGGAAGCCCGTGCTCGTGGTGAAGGTCGGCCGCCACGCCGAGGCCGCGCGCGCCGCGCGCTCGCACACGGGGGCGCTCGCGGGCTCCGACAAGGTCTACGACGCCGCCTTCCGCCGCGCGGGCATGCTCCGCGTCGACGACATGGCCGAGCTCTTCGACGCGCTCGAGACGCTCTCCTCGACGCGGCCGCAGCGCGGCGACCGCCTCGCCATCCTCACCAATGGCGGCGGGCCCGGCGTGCTCGCGACCGACGCCCTCATCGAGCGCGGCGGCACGCTGGCGAAGCTCTCGCCCGAGAGCCTCGCCAAGCTCGATGCGGCGCTGCCGCGCACCTGGAGCCGCGGCAATCCCGTCGATCTCGTGGGGGATGCGGACGCCGCGCGCTACCAATTCGCGCTCGAGGTGCTGCTCGAGGATCGCGAGGTCGATGCGGTGCTCGTGATCAACTGTCCGACGGCGATGCAGCCGCCGGTCGACTCCGCGCGCGCGGTGGTCGAGACCGTGCAGAGGGCGGCGCCCCGCCTCCTCGGGCGGAACGTGCTCGCGAATTGGCTCGGCGAGCACGCCGCCGCCGCGGCGCGCCAGGTCTTCGCGGAGGCGCACGTCGCGAACTACGAGACGCCGGACCGCGCGGTCCGCGGCTTCATGCACCGCGTGCACTACCGGCGGAACCAGGAGCTGCTCCTGGAGACGCCGCCCTCGCGCGCGGAGGGCATGGCGCCCGACGCCGAGAGCGCGGGGCGCGTCCTCCGCAAGGCGCTCGCGGAGGGGCGCGAGTGGCTCGAGCCGCAGGAGGCGGCGGCGGTGCTGGCGGCCTATGGCATCCCGCTCATCGAGACGCGGCTCGTTCCGGATGCGGCGGCGGCGGCCGAGGCCGCGCGCGCGATCGGCGCGCCGGTCGCGCTCAAGATCCGCTCGCGCGACATCCAGCACAAGAGCGACATCGGCGGCGTCGCGCTCAATCTGGGCGCGCCGGAGCGCGTCGAGCGCGAGGCCCAGGCGATGCTGGAGCGCGTGCGCAAGGCGCGGCCGGAGGCGCGGATCGAGGGCTTCGTCGTCCAGGAGATGGTGCAGCGTCCGGGCGCGCTCGAGCTCATCGTGGGCGTCGTCGACGATACGCTCTTCGGCCCCGTCATTCTCTTCGGGCAGGGCGGCACGGCGGTCGAGGTGCTCGACGACACCACGCTCGAATTGCCGCCGCTCAACATGGCGCTCGCGCGCGCGCAGATGGCGCGGACGCGGGTCTTCAAGCTGATGCAGGGCTATCGCAACACGCCGCCCGCCGATATCGACGCCGTCGCGGAGGTGCTGATCCGCATCTCGCAGATGGTCGCGGACCTGCCGGAGGTCGCGGAGCTCGACGTCAATCCGCTGCTCGCGGACGCCGCGGGCGTGATCGCGCTCGATGCGCGGCTCCGCGTGCGCGCGGCGGAGCGGCCGGGCGCGCAACGCCTCGCGATTCGCCCCTATCCCAAGGAGCTCGAAAGCGACGCGAGGCTCCCGGACGGGACCGCGCTCCACCTGCGGGCGATCCGCCCGGAGGACGAGCCCGCGCTCGTGGAGTTCGTGAGCCGGATGGCGCCGGAGGACGCGCGCCTGCGCTTCTTCACGCCCATGAAGGGCCTGAGCCACGAGATGGCCGCGCGTCTCACGCAGATCGACTACGACCGCGAGGTCGCGCTCGTGGCGGAGCCCGCGGGCGCCAAGGAGATCTGGGGCGTCGTGCGCTACGCCGCCGACCCCGACATGGAGCGCGCGGAATACGCCGTCACCGTGCGCAGCGACATGAAGGGCCGGGGCTTGGGATATCTCCTGATGAGCCGCATGCTCGAGGTCGCGAAGGCCCGCGGCCTCTCCGAGATCTTCGGCAGCGTGATGCGCGAGAACGAGCCCATGCTCAAGATGTGCCGCGAGCTCGGCTTCGCCGTCGGCGAATACTCCGAGGACCCGGATATCGCGCGGGTGGTGAGGAAGCTCTAGCCTCCACACCCTCACCCTCCCGCGCTCCGCGCGGGCCCCAACCCTCTCCCGCGTTCCGCGGGAGAGGGACTCTTTTTTCCCTCTCCCACCGAAGGTGGGAGAGGGTTGGGGCCCGTTGCGTAGCAACGGGAGGGTGAGGGTGTGGCCGCTACCGCCCCGCCTGGTCCACCGCATAGCCCGCGGCGCGGAC
>DATKNV010000032.1:0-93218 GCA_035541215.1 Allostellaceae bacterium
CCCGATGTCGACGCGCGGACGCACGAGAAAATCTCGACGGGGAAGAAAGAGAACAAATTCGGCATCGACATCGCGCATGCAGCCGAGGCTTATCGCCAGGCGGCGCGCCTCCCGGGCATCGTGCCAGTGGGGCTCGCCGTCCATATCGGCTCGCAGATCACCGATATCGGCCCGCTCGAGGCGGCGTTCCGGCGCCTCGTCGATCTCGCGGTGGAACTCCGCCGCGAGGGGCTCAGTGTCGAGCGCCTCGACCTCGGCGGCGGGCTCGGCATCCGCTACGAAAATGAGATGCCGCCGCCGGTCGAGGCCTACGCGGCCATGGTGCGTCGCCTCACGCACAATCTGAGCTTCCGCCTCGCCTTCGAGCCCGGGCGCGCGATCGTCGGCAATGCGGGCATCCTCGTCGCGCGCGTGCTCTACGTGAAGAGCGGCGTCACGCGTCGCTTCATCGTGCAGGACGGCGCGATGAACGACCTGCTCCGGCCGTCGCTCTACAGCGCCTGGCACGGAATCGTCCCAGTCCGCGCGCCGGAGCCCGGAGCAGCGCTAGTGCCAGCCGATGTCGTCGGCCCCATCTGCGAAACCGGCGATACCTTCGCCACCGACCGGCCCCTACCGCCGATTGCGGTCGGCGACCTGCTCGCGATCTTGTCAGCAGGCGCCTATGGCGCGGTAATGAGTTCAAGCTACAATACTCGCTTGCTGGTACCGGAGGTTCTCGTCAAAGGCGACGAGTACGCAGTGATCCGGCCGCGGCCGAGCTACCGGGAGCTCTTGAGCCAGGACAGAATTCCACCTTGGCTTTCAAACTCTTAGGTCCGCCGCCGCGGGGCATTTAGAGAGTCCGCCATGGCTAAGACCGCACCTGCGCCCGCGACGAGTCCGCTTTCCCGAGGGGACCTCGCCCGGCGCGTCGCGCTCGCACGCGGCGCGCTCTTCTGGGAGCGCTGCTGGCCCGAATTTGCCTTCGCGCTGGGCGTGATCGGTCTCTTCCTGGTGGGAGCGCTCTTCGATCTGCCATCGCTGGTGCCGGGCTGGCTGCATGCGGCGGTACTGGGGGTCCTCGCCGTGCTGCTTGCGGCGGCGCTCTGGCGCGCGGCGCGCGCGCTCCGAGTCCCGGCCGAATCCGAGGGACGCCGCCGGCTCGAGGCCGCGAGCGGCTTGGCGCATCGCCCGCTCGCGGCGGTAACGGATCGTCTCGCCGGCGGCGCGGGCGATCCCGTGGCAATGGCGCTCTGGGAGGCGCACCGCGCGCGGATGTCGAGCCGCCTCCGGGGCCTGCGCATCGGAGTTCCGCTCGCGGGCTTCCTTCGGCGCGATCCCTATGCGCTCCGCTCGGCGCTCGCGATCTTGCTGCTGATCGGCGTCATCGACGCCGGGCGCGACAGCGGCGAGCGCGTGCTGCGTGCGCTGGCGCCCGATCTGAGCTTCTCGCCGGCCGCAGCAGCGAGCATCGCTCTCGACATCTGGATTACGCCGCCGGACTACACCGGCGAGGCGCCGCTTTTCCTGCAGCGCGATGCCGCCAAGGACCCGATCCCTGTGCCGACCGGGAGCACGGTTCTGGCCCAGGTGCAAGGCGGGAGCGAGCCGCCGCGCATCGAGGTCGGCGGCAAGACAACCGATTTCGCTCCCGTCGACGCCCAGAACTTCAAGGGCAGCGCCACGATCACTGCCGGCAACAAGCTCACGGTGACGCAGAGCGGGCGCACGCTCGGGTCCTGGCCGATCAAGCTCGTGCCGGACGAGCCGCCGACCATCGCATTTCAGGGCGAGCCCAAGAAGACGACGCACGACGCGCTCCGCATCGAGTTCAAGGCGACGGACGACTACGGTGTCGAGACCGCCAAGGCGGTGATCCATCGCGTCGGCGGCGCTCCCGACGAGGCGATCGAGCTCGAGCTTCCGCTCCCGGGCATCCGCCTCAAGGAGGCGCGCAATGCCAATTTCTACGACCTGACGCCGCATCCCTGGGCGGGCCTCCCCGTCGAGATCCATCTCGAGGCGACCGACGCGATCAATCAAGTCGGCAAGAGCGAGACGATCACGATGACCTTGCCGGAGCGCATCTTCCACCACCCGATGGCGCGCGCGCTCATCGAGCAACGCCGCGAGCTGACGGTGCATCCCGGCGATCGCGACGTGGTCGCGGAGACGCTCTCGGACCTCTCGCTCCGGCCGGCCTTCTTCGACGAGGACAAGGTCGTCTATCTCGGCCTGCGCATGGCCTCGCTGCGGCTCCAGCGCGACGACGCCAAGGTCGCGATCCCCGCGGTGCAGCAGCTCCTCTGGGACCTCGCGGTGCGGCTCGAGGACGGCCACACCACGGTAGCGCAGCGCGACATCCGCGACCTCATGCAGGCGCTGCAGCAGGCGATCGCGCGTAACGCGCCCGACGCCGAGATCGAGCGCCTCACCAAGGAGCTCAAGGAGGCGATCGACCGCTATCTCAAGGCGCTGGCGGAGAACATGCAGCGCCAGGACCCCGACGGGAAGGATCTCCCGCCGGTCGATCCCTCGCGGCTCTTCAGCGATAAAGATCTCCAGCGCATGCTCGATCGTGCCCGCGAGCTCGCGCGCAACGGCGCCAAGGACGCCGCGCGCGACCTCCTCTCGCAGCTCCAGAACATGCTGGAGAATCTCCGCATGGCGCAGCCGCGGCAGATGCCTGGCCAGGGCAGCGAGGCCATGCGGACCCTGCAGCAGCTCCAGAACCGGCAGCAAAACCTGCTCGATCGCACCTTCCGCCAATCGCGCCAGGGCCAGCGCGGCGGCAAGCCGCAGCCGGGACAGGGACAGGGCGAGGCTGGCGAGCAGGAAGCGCTCCGCGGCATGCTCGACGACCTGATGCGGCAATTGGGCCAGCAGGGCGACGTGCCGCAATCGCTCGACCGCGCCGGCCGCGCCATGGGCGATGCGGCGCAGGCACTTCGCCGCGGCGCGCCCGGCGAGGCCGTCGGCCCCGAGACCGAGGCGCTCGACGCGCTCCAACAGGCGACGAAAGAGCTCCTCGACCAGATGACCAGCGCCTTCGGCGGGCCTGGCGGCAATGGCGATCTCCCGGACGGCGTGATGCCGAATGCCGACCGCGATCCCCTGGGGCGCCCGACCGGCGACAGCGCCGAAGGCACCTACACCGATGGACGGCTGCGGATGGGCAACAGCTCCGTCGACAGTTTCGGCATCGAGCGCGCGAAGGAAATTCTCGAGGAGCTGCGCCGGCGCGCGGGCGAGACCTCTCGCCCGGAGACCGAGCACGACTACATCGAGCGGCTGCTGCGGCGCTTCTAGCCGCTCGTCCGTCCCTCCAGCTCCTCCTGCACCGCCGCGCAAATCTGCTCGAGGGTGAAGGGCTTCTCGATCACGCGATGGATGAGCGCGTCGAGATTGTGGGCGCGCTGCTTCTCGGCGGCATAGCCCGTCATCAAGAGGATCTTCAACTCCGGATGATCCTTGCTCGCCTTGAGCGCGAGCGCGATGCCGTCGAGGCCGGGCATCACGATATCCGTGAGCAGCAGGTCGAAGGTTCCCTCGCCGAGCGCGGCCAGCGCCGCGAGACCGTCCGCGACGACGGTCGGCTCGTGACCGCAGTGGCGGAGCGCGCGCTCGACGAAAGCCTGCACCGTGGGCTCGTCCTCGGCGACCAGGATCCTTGCCATCGAACGCCGAGCAGCCCCCGGCGCTTCTAGTCGTTCGGGCCGGCGAAATCGACGGCCATGTTCTTGGCAGCCGGATTGCGCGGCTTGGTGGTGGTGAAGGAGACGGTGGCGCCTGGCAGCAGCCGCTCCGTGCTCACCGCGAAGATCCAGGTCTCGACGACGTGCTGCTGGTTGTCCGTGAGCTCGACCTTGATCTTCGGCACCGTCTGGGCAGAAGTCGAGATGTTCGTCACGGTGCCCTCGATGATGAGGCGGTCCGCGGCCTCGTCGAAGCGCGGATTCGCGACGAGCTGGAGCACGTCGTGCACCTGCGGCACCGCCAGGCCGACCTTCCCGTAGATCAGGTTTGCGGCCGGCCAGCGCCGCACGACGTCGTCGCGCCACCAGACCGCGGCCGCAGCGCCGCCGGCCACGACGAGCAGCAGGAGGATCCAGCCGATGGTGACCCCGGAGGAGCCGCCGCGCCGGCGCGGCACTGCCGGAAGCTGAATGCGCTCCTCGCCGCGCTCGCCCGCACGCTCGGGCGCCGCGGCCGCGACGGCTTCCGGTGCCGGCGGCGGGGCCGCGGGCGGCGGCGGCTCGGGCTCGGCTGCGAGCGGAAAGGTTCCCGGCGGCGGCGCCTGGTGCCAGGTGTGCGAGCATTGCGCGCAGCGCACCATCCGGCCATCGGCGCCGAGAGCGCGCGGGTCGACCTGATATCGGGTATTGCAGCGCGGGCAGACTACGATCATGCGCTCGCACAATCCGGGGCCGATCCCCTTATAGGGCGCGGGATTTGGCGCGGCAAGGTGCGAGGCCTATTTCGAGGTGACATTGATGGTGAGGACGTCGGTGTAGTTGCCGGGGCTCGCGGTGCCGTAATCGCCGATCTCCACTTGGACCGGGAAGGGAAGGCCGTCGGCGCCGGTCGCGCCGACGATGTTGGCGGCGAGCGTGGCGTTGCCCCCGGCGAGCGAGATCTGCTGGCCGTTCACCAGCAGCGTATAGGGCAGCGTGCTCGTGTCCTTGGCGTTCGCGGGCCGCATCACGCCGCCGTTCTGCGACTGTATCGTGACCTCGAACCCGTTGTTGCCGCGCGCCTTCAAGTCGAAGGAAGCGCGCTGACCTTTCCGCGCCATGCCGAAATTCACGGTGCGGTCGACCTTGGTGGTGTCGAAGGGCGCGCCGGGATCGACGACCGCGACCTCCGCCGCCGGGCGCACGTTCGCAAGAAACTGCACCTGCTGCGTCGAGATCAGCGTGTTGGTCTGCTGATTCCCCTGATAGAGCTTGAAGTGGACGATCCCGGAATAGACGCCCGGCGGCGCGATCTGCTGCGGCCTGATCCAGTAGTAGTGCTGATGCGTGTTGGTGGCGATGCCGCTGCGGCTGAATTGGCCGGTGATGACGTCGTTGGCCGTCGCCACCGGCAGGTCGCGGATCGGATTGGTCTTGATGCTGCTGGTGAAGACGTTGAAGACGATGGGCCGGCCGCCGCCGACCATCTGGCGCGCCTCGAAGCTGCCGCCGGTCTCGACCGTCGCGGTCACGAAATAGGTGCAGGTCCCGTCGACCTTCGTCACCGTGAAGCTCACGGGCTGCACGCGGTCGACGCGATCGAAGACGTTATAGCCGGGCCCCGCGCCCTGCCATTCGATCGCGCTCGGCAGGAGACCGAAGCGAAGCCCGCTGCAGGCGGCCTCCGCGCCACTGCTCGAAAGGAGTAGAGCCGCGCCCAGCAGAAGCGGGAGGAGGCGCTTCCCGCCCTCGATTTGCCTCATGCTCTTCCTCATCGCGTCGCCGGCACCGAGATGACGATCGTTCCCACACGATAGACCCCGGCCTTGTCGCGGGGAATCTCGACTCGAACGGTGGCCGACCCGAGGTCCGGAAACACCAAATCGTACGCCGCGGGACGCAATCCGTCGATGCGGAAGCGGCCCGTGCGGTTGGTGAAGAACTCCTTCGCCTCGCCTTTGCCATCGGCGGGCTTGGCAAAGCCGTGCGCGAGGCCGATCGGCTTCTCCATCGCGTCGTGCAGCACGCCGTCGAGCAGCACGTTGGCGTCGCTGCCGACGGGGATCACGATGCCGCCGCGATAGCCCGGCGACACCTGATAGATGCCGGGGCCGAGATCGTAGCCGAGCGGCAGATCGCTCGCGGCGACGGTGACGGGCTGCACCTGATAGGAGGTGATGTTGTAGACGACCGCGGGTCCCAAGAGCCCCGCCGTCGCCGCGAAATGGCCGCCCACGGGCTGAACGCCGACGGTGTAGTCCGCGAGGCTCGGATGCGGCACCACCATCGCGAAGGCGTCGTTGATGGGACGGCTCACTGCGAAATATCCCCCCGCATAGGCGATCGCGGTGCCGAAGCGGATGCTGCTCCTCCGCTCCAGCGGAGACTGGTTGCTGGTTCCCGTCGGCAAGACCTCGTCGTGGATGAACAGCGTCTCGACCCGCGAGGTGTTGTAGGTGAGGTTTCCGGTCACCTCCGTATTGCTGTCGCTGTGCGTCACGGCGACGTCGATGAAGGGCTCGTCGGTGTCGAAGGGCGGCAGATATTGCCACTCGAGTTGCGAGGTGTGGTTCTGCGTGTCGTAGGAGCCCTGGACGGATTGCCGCTGGCTCGGGAACAGGACCGAGACCGTGAAGAGCGCGCGGTAGTTGGGCGCGCCGGTCGCGGCGACGGTGCGGCTCAGCTCGAGATCGGTCGAGATGCGGTCGAGGAAATAGCGCCGGAGCGAGAGATTGATGCTGCTGGTGTCGCGTTGACCGTCGCGCCCGGTCTGGTAGCCGCCGCCGATGCCGCCGGTGATGCCGAAGAAGAGGGGCTGGCTGATGCCGGCCTCGAAGTCCCAGACGACGGTGTTGTCCGGCACGAGGGTCCCGAGCGCGGCGAAGTATTTACTCGTGTAAGTGACGCTCGCAAAGACGGTGCGGTTCTCCTGGAAGAGGGAGCTCCAGCTCGTCGCGAGCGGCGGCGCCGGCGCGTCCGTGTAGTTGTAGAGGATCCGTCCGCTGCCGCCGTTCCCGAAGTCGGCGACGTGGCTGCCCGCGAGGTCGAGCCGGACGCTGCCGAGCGGGCTCGAGATCGAGACGTTCCCGCCGCCCATCTGCTGCCGGTTGTCGCCCTGGTAGTTCGCGCCGACCGTGAGCCAATCCGTGACGCCGTAGCGATGGTAGGCGGAGATGGTGGGCATGTCGCCGTGATAGCGCCGGACGCCGTTCACGTCGGTCGAGGGCGCGCCGAGCGAGTAGTTGAAGAGCTGCTCCCCCGCGGCCAGCAGGTCCGTGCTGAAGAAGAAGGGGACGTTGATGGTGCTGATGCGCCCGACGGCATCGACGATGCGGAGCTGCACGTTGTTGGCGCCTTGCGTGAACGGGAACTGCCGAATGTCGTAGCGGCCCGGACCGAGCTCATAGGTCTGCGTACGCACGCCGTTCACCAGCACCTCGACGCGCGAGTTGCTTTGCAGGTCGAACTGTTCCTGCCCCACGGGCTGATAGACCTTGTAGGGCTGCAGCGAGAAGTTGCGCGCGAGGGTGATGCCGGCCATCGGTTGGAAGGCCTGGAAGGCGTCGATCGGATAGGAGAGATCGCCGGCCTGATAGCGGATCGCGGCTGCGGGATCGTCGTAGACGAGGCTCACGTCGCCGCGCTGCCAGGGATTCTGCGAGCTCTCCTGGTAATTGAGATCGGCGAGAAGAACGAATCCGTAGTAATTCGTCGCGGATTCCAGGGCGAGATTGAGCGGCTGGCGGCCCGCCTGGCCGGGGATCGCGGACTGGTGGATGTAATCCATCCCGCCGCGGATGTTGAGATAGCTGCTGAAGGGCACCTGCGGAACGACGCCGCGCGGACCGATCGGCGGAACCTCGGTCGATGCGCCGAGACGGATCACCTGCCGGACGTCCGGGGGGATGATGAGCGCGACCGCGGAGTTCTGCTCGTCGTAGCGTGCGTCCATGCCCACAGTCCGGAACGCGGCGAATGCCAGGGTGCCATCGGGCGCGACCGCCGCTTTGAGCTTCGCGAGCGGTTCCGGCACTATGATCTTTTCGAGAGCCGCAAGGACCGAAGCGGCTTGCATGCGCGTGCGTGCGGGGTCGTCGAGCCCGCTCGCGATGGTGTCCGCGATCTGGGTGCCGTCCACCAGCACCGGCAATTGCAGCGGACGCGTTGGGCGCGGCGGGCGCTTGCCGAAGGCTTTCTCGAAGATCTGCTCGCGCTGGCTCTCGTCCGGGGCGGGAGCTTGAGCCCGCGAGGGGCAGGAAGTTCCGAGGAGCGCGGCCGCGAGCGCCGCGAGCAGGAGCCAGGCGCGCGCCCGCTCAAAGTCCAGGGACGAAGTCCAGCGATGCACGCACGGGGCCGACGGCTAGACCCTGGGGCCAAGGCACGAGAAAGCGCCGGCGATGGCCGCCGAGCACGTTTTGATCCAGGAGCCCGCCGAGCTGGTCGCCTTTGAGCGTCAACGATTGGCCGCCTGCGGCGGCGCTGACGGTGAGGCTCGCGTTCTGCAGGATCGCGTGCGCGGTTCCCTTGTTCCAGAGCTCGACCGCAAGGCGCGGCTTGCCGTCGGGCCCGGTCGCGGGCTCCGCGCGCTCCACGACGATGTCGGGCTTGGCACCCTCGGGCGTGATGTAGACCGCCCCCTCGTAGCGCACCACCAGCGAGAGCTGCGTCCCCTTGGCGTCGCCGGTGTCGAGCCGTACCGGCAGCTGCTCGACGATGATGCGATAGGGGAGCTCGGCGGCGGGCTTGGGATCGCCCGCCCATTGCAGGCGTATCGCGCGCGCCTCGTGCGGCAGCAGCACCATCTGCGGCGGGAAGACGATGAAATCGTCCTCTGCCTCCTTGAGCGTCTCCTTGCCGTCGACGCCCATCTCGCGGTGGACGAGGCTGATCTGGATCGCGGCGGAAACCTCGGTCTCGTTCTCGACCTGGAAGACCTGATTGGCTCCGGCGCCGCTCGGCGCGAGCGAGACCACGAAGGGAGTGAAGCGAAGAGCCTCCGCGGGCGCCACCGCGATCACGGCCGCGAGCAGCAGGCCAATCCACGCGCCGTGCCTTCGCATCCCCTGTTCTCCGCGTCAGCCCTCCGGCGAGTCGCGCGCGACTCGACCCCGCGCGAGATTCTACAGGAGTGGGCAACCACACACTAGAATCGTGCCTAGGGTGCGGTCTGGGTGATCGTCAACGTGTCGGTGTAGGTGTCGGCCGTGACGAAGGCGTTTTGCAGAATGAGGTTGATCGCCTTGTTCCGGCCGCCGCCCGGCGTCTTCGTGAGGTTGTTGCCGACGAGCGTACCGCCGGCGCTCGGCGTGAAGGTCGTGTTCGCGCCGCCAGCGTCATAAACGAGCGAATAGGTGAGCTTGTCCGTATTACCGGCGGAGCCCAGCAGCGTCGCGCCGTTGCTCGAGGCGATGGTCACGTCGTAGCGCTGGTTGCAAGTCTCGTTGAGCGTCGTGATGCCCACGGTCGTGGTGCCGGTGCTCGAGGAGACGGTCCAACGTGCCGTGTTGTTGCCGCCGCCGCTCGTGAAGGTGGCGCCGCTCGCGGGAGCGGAAAGCGAGATGCTGCAGTTCGAGGGCAGGCTCGCCGCCAGCGTGACGGTGGCGCTTCCGGCGGCGTGCGCGGGCTCGGGCGCCGCGAGCAAGACGACCGTCGCCGCCGTCGTCGCGGTGAGAGCCGTCAGGATGTGTGCGAGCCGTGCGCTTGAGCCAAGGTCCTGCATCATCCCTCCCGCTCCTCGACGGCCCGGCGACGGTCGCGCGATGCGACCGGCCGGCCGCGAGGACGAGTGCTGGCCTTGGACGGCGCCCCTCAGGGCACCGTCTGGGTCAGCGTCAGCGTGTCGGTGTAGGTGTCGGCCTGCACGAAGCTGTTCGCGAGGACGACCTGGATCTGCTTCGCCACGCCGGAGCCGTTGGTCTTCGCGAGGCTCGTCGCAGCCTGCACGCCAGCCACGGAGGGCGTGATCGTCGTATTGGCGCCGCTGGCGTCATAGACGACCGAGTAGGGCAGCACGTCCGTGTTGCCGGCCGTGCCCTTGAGCGTCGATCCGTTCGTCGCGGAGATCGTGATCGAGTACTTCTTGTTGCAGATCTCCGTCAGCGTCGCGACGCCGAAAGTGAGCGTGGCGGTGCCGCTGCCGGGCGAGGTCGTGAACGTCGCGCTGTTGGCGCCGAAGGTCGCGGCATTGGTGCCGGTGGGAGCCGTCAGCGCGATGCTGCAGGTCTGCGGCACGAAGGCGTTGAGCGTCAGGTTCTGGGTCTGGGCGGCCTGGGTATCGATGGCGCTCCCGAAGAGCACCACGCTGGCAGCCGTGCCGGCCGTGAGCGCGGAAACGACGTGCGTGAGGCGCACAGTCCCTCCAATGTTCCGAATCATCTTCCTCGTCCTCGTCAAAGGTTGAACACGAAGCCTGGGGTAACCGGGGGTTAGGCTTACCCCGCGGTGAAACTCGCGCCGGCGCACCAAAGAATTCGTTAACGGGAGGGGCGCCCGAGGCCGATCGAGCAGGAGGCAGAAGGTTAAGTGACGGAATTTTCTTCACTCTTTCGAGTGAAAATTCACAATTCACTGCCCATTTCACATGAATGATTCAACACCCGGAAGGTGGAGAAAATATCAGGACATTTTCGACAATTTTTCGCTATCGAGCCCTAATTTGGCTCGCAGGACCAATCGGTTGCACACGGCTTTTGGGAAAATTCCGCAGTTAGCTTTTGAAATTTATCGGGGAATTAGTGAGTGTTACTCTGACCGCATCGCATTATTGCGCTCTCGCCGATTTACTGACGCAGCACGCGCAGGTTCGCGGCGACAGCTCATGGGGCGTGGCCTCCAGGCGCTTCCGGGTGGGGTGGCCCAGGCCCGCGACAGAACGTCGCATGCAGCAAAAAAACGCGCCGAGAATGTCCGGGAGCGACGGCCTCGGCGGCCGCAGCGGGGCTGGGGCGCTTACGACTTGTTGACCACGTAGGAAGCGGCGCTGCCGAGCAACGACCGCGGTGACGGGCGCCTGGCGCGGGCTCGTACCGGCGGTCCGCGCTCGAGGCAGGGTGGCTGGCGGCCGCGACCCTCCTTCGACTCGCAAATTCAGGGAATTTCGAGCACTCTATAAGAAGCTCCTTCCGCACATTGGCGTCATCGAAACGACCGGGAGCCGGTCTAGCGTCGTGCTGGGAATGGGCAGCTATCTCAGAATCCTCGCGCCTTCGGCGCTCTTTGCGCTCGCCTTGGCCGCGGCGCCTGCACAAGCAGGCCAGACCGCGTCGCTCGTCATTAAGGTCGTGGTGCCGCCTCAGACGGCGACGATCCAGGCGCTCGGCCCCGCGACCCCCGCGCCGAGCCTCGACACGGCCGTGACCTCGGCGCCGGTCGCGGATCTCTCGGGTCTGGGGGGTGGGCGCTACAGCGCCGCGCTGGTCTCGACGAGCGCCACCGAGTTCGGCTCGCCGCGCTTCACCGCGCCCGGCAGCACCGGCATTCCCTATTCGCTGAGCCTCGACGGCCGCCCGATTCGCTTCGAGCAGGGCCGTGCCCAGCTCGCGCCCGGCGGGAGTGGCCGGCTCGCGATCACCACGCCTTCGGCCGTACCCGTGCCGCTTGCGGATTCGCTGCTGCTGGTGATGCAGGCGAACTAGGCGACGGTCTCCGCTTTACGCAGCCATCCCTCTCATGCAAAGTCGCCCGCGCGGGGTGAGCGGGCGGGCGAGCATTAGAGGCCCTGGCTTGGTTCGTTTCGAGAACGTCGGGATGCGATACGGAGCGGGGCCGGAAGTTCTCCGCGACATCACGCTCCGCCTCGAGCCCGGCTCCTTCCATTTTCTCACCGGCGCCAGCGGCGCCGGCAAATCGAGCCTGTTGAAGCTCATCTATCTCGCCGAGCGGCCCTCGCGCGGACTGATCTCGCTCTTCGAGCGCGACATCGCGACCATGCCGCGGCGGGAGATGCCGGCGCTCCGGCGCCGGATCGGCGTCGTCTTTCAGGATTTCCGGCTGATCGAGCATCTCTCGGCGTTCGACAACGTCGCACTTCCGCTCCGCGTCGCCGGAGTCGCCGAGCACCAGATCGTGGAGCACGTCTCGGAGCTCCTGACCTGGGTCGGCCTCGCCGAGCACCTGCAGGCGCGGCCCGCGACGCTCTCGGGCGGACAGCAGCAGCGCGTGGCGATCGCGCGCGCCGTCATCGGGCGCCCGAGCCTCCTCGTCGCCGACGAGCCCACCGGCAACGTCGATGAGGACTTGGCCTATCGCCTGATGCGGCTCTTCGAGGAGCTCAACAAGCTCGGCACCACTCTGGTGGTCGCGAGCCACAACGAGACGCTGGTCGACCGCTTCGACCACCCGCGCCTCCACCTCGCGCACGGCGAGCTCACCCTGCAGCGCGCACCCGGCAAGGCCAAGCGCTGATGCTGCGCCGCCGCCTCGACCTGCCGCTCGACCGCGACGGCTCCGGCCGCTTCCTGCCGTGGATCGTGGCGCTCATGGTCTATCTCTCGAGCCTTGCCCTCGCAGGCACGCTCGTCGTGCGCGACGTCCTCGAGCGCTGGGACCAGGGTCTCCAAGGCACGGTCACGGTGGAGCTGCCGGCCAAGCCCGCGGGCGGCAAGGAGGACGGCGCGGTCGAGCTCGCGCTCAAGCTGCTCCGCGCGACCCCCGGCGTCCTCAGCGCCGAGCCGCTCGACGCCAAGCGCACGGCGCAGCTTCTTTCGCCCTGGCTCGGCGCCGAGGTCGATGTGGCCGAGCTGCCGGTGCCGCGCCTCATCGATCTCCGGGTCGATCCCGCCCGCGCCGACCTTCCGGCGCTTCGGCAGCGCATTAAGGCCGCGATCCCCGGCGCCGAGCTCGACGACCACCGGCGCTGGCTCGATCGCGTGATCCGGACGGGATTTGCACTCCAGGCGGTGGCCTTCGCGATCGTCGTGCTCGTGGGCGCGGTGGCCGTGCTCGCGGTGGTGTTCGCGACCCGCACCGGCCTCGCCGTCCATCACGCCGTCGTCGAGGTCCTGCACCTCATCGGCGCCCGCGACGGCTACATCGCGCGCCAGTTCGAATGGCACGCGCTGCGCCTCGGGATCGAGGGCGGCATCGCCGGGCTCGTCCTCGCGGTGCTGACGGTCGCGGGCGTCGCGGCTGCGGCCGAGCGCGTCGGCGCCATCGACGACGCGATGCGGCTCCTGCCGATCATCGAGGCGCCGCTCTACGAATGGGCGCTGCTGCTGGTGCTGCCGGTAGCGGCCGGCCTCATCGCCATGCTGACCGCACGCATCACAGTGCTGCAAGCGCTGAAGCGCATGCCCTGATGGGCCCGCCGCGCTCCCGCCTCCGGCGCTGGCTGCGCCGCCTCGCCGCCGCCGCCGTGGTGCTCGCGCTGCTGTGGCTCGGCGGGCTCGTCTGGTTCGCCGAGACCATTCCGGAGGTGCCCGACGGTTCCGGCGAGCCCACCGACGCGATCGTGGTCCTGACCGGCGGGAGCCAGCGCCTGCAAAGCGGCCTGCGCCTCCTCGCGGCCGGCAGGGCGAAGAAGCTCTTCATCTCCGGCGTTCATCCCGGCGTCGAGCTCGCGGCGCTGCTGCGGAGCGCCGGCCAGGCGCCGGAGACGCTGCCCTGCTGCGTCGTCCTCGGTCATGCCGCGGACAATACCTTCGGCAATGCCGTCGAGACCGCGGCCTGGATGCGGCAGGAGCATTTCACCTCGCTTCGCCTCGTCACCTCGAACTACCACATGCGGCGCGCGCTGCTGGAGTTCTCGCGGGCGATGCCGGAGGTGCGGGTGGTGCCGAACCCGGTCTTCCCCGAGGCCGTGAAGCAGGAGCGCTGGTGGGCCTCGCCCGGGACGCTCGAGCTCATCCTCGCAGAGTACGACAAATACCTCTGGGCGTTGGTGCGGCCATTGTCTCCCGGCGCCGAGACGGAGCCGGCGTCGTGACCCTCCTGCGCTCGCTCCTTTTCAATCTCGCTTTCTATCTCTGGACCGGCGTTCTCGGCATCGCCGCCCTGCCGCTCGCCGTGGCGCCATGGCGCTGGGCGATGGCGCTCGGAACGTGGTGGTCCGGGAGCGTGCTTTGGCTTGCGCGCGCGATCGCGGGCATCGACTACGAGCTTCGCGGCAGCGAGCACCTGCCGGCGGGCGCCGTGATCATCGCCATGAAGCATCAATCCGCCTGGGATACGCTCGCGACCTCCGTGCTCTTCCGCAATCCAGCGATCGTCGCCAAGCGCGAGCTCTTTTGGATACCCGGCTACGGCTGGTACGCGCGTCGCGCCGGCATGATCCCCGTCGACCGGGGCGCTGGCGCCGGCGCTCTGCGCAAGATGGTCCAGCACGCAAGGAGGGCCGTCGCTCAGCGCCGCCCCATCGTGATCTTCCCGGAGGGGACGCGGACGGCGCTGGGCACGCGGCGTGCCTACCATCCCGGCGTGGCCGCTCTCTATTCCCAGCTCGAACTGCCGGTAGTGCCGGTCGCCGTCAATTCCGGGCTCTTCTGGAGCCGCCGCAGCTTCCTGAAGCATCCCGGAAAGATCGTGGTGGAGGCGCTGCCGCCGATCCCGCCGGGTTGGGAGCGGAGGCGGTTCCTGAGGGAGCTGCAGGAGCGTATCGAGGCCGCGACCCAGCGGCTGGTCGCCGAGGCGATGCACGCGAGGACATCGCGATGACGGCGTCCTTGCCACGCTGATATGATTGCGGCCTCTTGAGGCGCACACCACGGGGAGGGCACGCATGTTCGAGGGCTTCACGCGCACGGAGATCGCAACGAGCGGCGCGCGCATTCACTTGCGCCACGGCGGCAAAGGACCGCCGCTGCTGCTGCTGCACGGCAACCCCCTCAGCCACGTCTCCTGGCACAAGATGGCGCCGGCGCTCGCCAAGCGCTTTCACGTCGTCGCCTGCGATCTCCGCGGCTACGGCGACAGCGTCGGCCCCGAGGAGGGAGGTCCCAATCACGCCAATTATTCCTTCCGCGCGATGGCGCAGGACCAGGTCGAGGTGATGGAGCGGCTCGGATACCGCGAGTTCTTCGTCGCGGGCCACGACAGCGGCGCTCGCACCACGCACCGCATGTGCCTCGACCACTTCGGGCGCGTGAAGCGCGCGGCGATCGTCGACATCCTCCCGAGTCATCACATCTGGAACCACACCTCCAAGGACTGGGCGCTCAAGTCCTGGCATTGGTCCTTCATGGCACAGCCCTTCGACCTGCCGGAGCGCATGATGGCGGCGGTGCCGGCGCAGTGGTTCATGGAGCGCAAGCTTTCGAAGCCCGGTATCGGCTTGGGATTCTTCGACCCCGAGGCCTTCGCTGAATACGTGCGCTGCTTCACCTGGAAGACGATCCGCGGCTCCTGCGAGGATTACCGCGCCTGCGTCACCTGCGACCTCGAGATGGACACGGCCGATTTCGCCGCCGGCAGGAAAGTCACCTGCCCGCTCCTCGTGGTCTGGGGCGCGCGGAGCCACACCGGCACCGTCTACGGCGACGTGCTCTCGGTCTGGCGGAACTACGCGAGCGACGTCACTGGCGGCCCCATCCCTTGCGGGCATTACGTCCCGGAGGAAGCGCCCAAGGAAACGGCGGAGTGGTTCCTCCGGCACTTCCAGACCTAGCTCCTACTTCGCACGCCGTCCGGTCTTCGCGTTGTAGCGCGGCATGGCCTCGACCCGATCGAGGGTCACGGCGTGCATCCTGCCGTAGTGCGTCATCATGACGAAGCGCTTCGTCTCGGGCGCGAAGGTCACGAAATCGACGGGGTCGTCGATGCCGAGCTCGTCGGGATCGAGACGGATGAGCTGCTCGCTCGAAGGCAGATAGATCTCGGCGATGAATTCGCTGGGATTGCCGCCCTGATGGACGATCACCCAGTCGTTGGGGCCTTCGGCGACCTGAATGATGTTCCTGAGCTTGGGCAGCAATGCCACCGGCGCCTGGCCGGGCCCCGGCGCCAGGAATAGCTGGCGCTTCGAGATGTAGTAGAAGCCGCCTTCGCCATGCGGTGCAAAGGTCCAGCCACGGGTAGTCGGGTCGAGCGCTGAGAGCGCGAAAACCTTCTCCGCCCGGCCCGGCGAAAGCGCGTACCCGTCGCCGTTCCAGATGAGATACGAGCGCCCGTCTCGGGTTCGCACCGTGCCGTAGGCGTATGTGACCCTTCTGGTGCGCTGGACTTCGTCGAGCTCGGTCGCAGCAGCGGGAAGATGGCGAGCGAGCGCGAAAGCGCCGCCGCGCTCGCGAATGGCGAGGTCCATCTGCTGCCCAGCCCCGAGATTCCAGTCACGGCCGAACATCACCATCCGTTCGCCGACGACCCCAAGGCGATCGAAATCCCTGGCCGCCACCTCGGGATCCTGCGGCAGGGCGAAGAGCCGTGTCTCCGCGTCGGCGAGGGGCAATAAGCAAGGTGCGGGCGGTAGAGGATCGGCTGCTCCAGTCTTGCGCGAAGGTCTCAGCAGCCATGCTCCGGTCTCAGGAATCTCCGCGGCATCCACCGTGTATTCCCCTTCGCGCTCGATGAACCGCGGCGGCCATGTCCTGAGATCGGCGATGACGGTCACGTAAAGCTGCGCGCGATAGAGAAACAACGTGTGTCGTCCCGCACCGGCGATGTCGTCGCATTCGCGCGGAATGTCGATCCCCTCCTCCCCCGAGCCCTGCGGACCCGTGCCGAGGAAGTCCGCCCACATGAGGCTGGGATCGCCCGGGGCACGGTCGAGCATCGGCACGGCGAGGTCGCAGGCCTCCCACACAGCGAGCCCCCGCTCCTCCGCGGCCGACAGGAGCTGCAACAGGCCTTTGACGCGCCTCTTCTCGCCCTTCGAGAGTTTCCGGACGGCACCCTCGATCCAGATCCGAACCGCCTTCACCTTCTCATGCGGGACATAGACGCCGGTCGCGGTCTCGCCGTCGATGACTCCCGGAAAGTTCCCCCGGAGATCGGGACGCGCCGTCAGCACCTCCGCGAAGAGGGGATCGGGATCCGAGTAGAGCTCGTCGGGATACTCCGGAACCTCGCTCCCTTCCTCCCAGCCATCGGTCCAGAGCGAGAGTCCGAAGTCGCGCTCGTAGCGGTAGGGCAAGGTGCAGGCGGAGAACATGACCGCGAGCTCGCAAATCCCCTTCGCGGTCCTCTCGGGTGCGCCGGTCGCGAGCAGGTCGCGCACCTGCTGCCACAGCTTGGCCGCCTCCGGCTCCTTATCGTCGAAGGGGGTCTGCGCCTCGATCTTGCCCAAGAGCTTCGGGACAAGGACCTCGCGGATCTGCTTCTCGTCGACGAGATGCAGCGTGACGTCGTACCCCATGCGCCCCCCAAGGTGCTTGTCATGCGTGCCGCGATTTTAAGGCATCACTGTCCCCGCGGGTAGATCGGGATCGCGCCGGTGATGAGCGTGCGGATCTGCGGATAGCTCGGCGGCAGGTGCGGAAAGGGGCTGCTCGCGCGGATCATCTGTCCGGCGGCCTCGTCGAGAACGGACGAGCCCGAGGACGCGACCAGGGTGAGCGCCACCAGATTGCCGGAGGGATCGATCAGGATGCTGTAGACGGCCTCCCGCTGCGGCACGCCGCGGAATTCCGATGCCGGGGGGTAGATACGGTGGCTCTCCACCCGCGCCTTGATCGCGTTCAAATAGGAATCGCCCGCGAGGTCGCGCTCGGCATTCCCGCCATGCGGGCCCGGCAAGCGGAAGGAGTGGAAGAGCGGGCCCGCGGCGGATTCTTTCTTCGTGTCCGGCTCCGCCATCGCCTGGCGCCCCTCGGGCTTGACCTCGGCCTTGGGCTTGGCCGGTGCCGTTTCCTTGGTTGGCGCCGTTCCCGACTGATGCGGCTGCGGCTGCTCCGAGGGCGGCTTCGGCTCCGGAAGCGTCTCCGTCTTGGTCTCGTTGGACGCCGAGGCCGTCTTCTCGTCGGGGCCGGACATGCGCGGCGCGATCACCGGAGGCTGCGGCTCCGGCTGGGGCTCCGGCTTCTCGGCGGGCGGAGGCGGCGGCGGGGGCGGCGGCTGCTCGAAGACGAGGCTGACCGGGATCGGCGGCGCCTCCTGCACCGTGGTCCAGCCGAACAACCCGCTCCAATCGAGGATTACCAGCGCGATCGTCAGGAGGTGCAAGAGCACGGCCGCCAGCACTGCGCCCCATTTCATGGGGCGAAGGCTGTCGACGGATTCGCCGTGCTCCAGTTGGACGCCGGTCTCAGCCGCGCTCGCCATCGCGCCGGATTGGTCCTCTTGGTCAGGGTTATTCACGGGGCCGGTATTAGCCGGGCTCGCCCCCGGGATCAAATAGCGAGCGAACAACCCTTTATTTAGAGCTTCTTAAGGGCCAGGGGGGAGAACTATGGGCGGGGTCGGCAGCATGCCGGCTTTTCACTTTCGGCCCCTCACTATATCGGATCGACCGCGTTTTCTAGTCATGGTTACCGGCACAAGCCGCCCTCGTGTTGCGACCGCGCGGACCATCGCGCTGGCGGCCTTATGACCGCCGGCGTCGCGTCCGCACGCGCGGTCACGGGCGTCCGCATCCTCATCGTCGATGACGACGGCGGGGACATCGAGACCGCGCGCGCGATCCTGCGGCGCGGCGGCTTCATGCGCGTGGAGGCAGCTTCCGACGCCGCCGGCGCAACCCAGCTTTGCCGGAGCCTCGGACCCGATCTGCTGCTGCTCGCCTATCGCATGAGCGAGGCGGGCGGGCTCGAGATCCTCGAGCGCCTGCGCGCGGATCTGCCGGACCTCGATCCCGCGGCGATCCTGACGATCGCCGAGCGCGACGGCGACGTTCGCACGCTTGCCTACGAGCACGGCGTGCGCGACTGGGTCGCGAAGCCCTTCCACCCCCGCGAGCTCCTCGCGCGCGTCGCCGCCGCCGCCGAGTGCCGCGAGCTCGGCCGGAATCTCGAGGCCGCGGTCGCCGAGCGCATGGCGCGGCATCAGGAAGCGATCGCCGTGCTGCGCCAGGCAGAGGGGGCGCTCCGGAGGAATCTCGAGACGAGCGAGGCCGGAAGCCGCGCCAAATCGGGCCTCCTCGCGGAGACCGTGCACGAGCTGCGCACGCCCTTGAACGCGATCTGCGGATATTCGGAGACGCTGCAGCTCGGGATCTTCGGTCCGATCGAGAACCCCAAGCACGCGGAATACGTGCGCCTCATCAACGAGGCGGCGCAGCATCTGCGCAAGATCGTCGACGGCCTCCTCGACTATTCGAGCGCGGAAAGCGAGAGCGCCACGCTGAACATCGGCCGGGTCGACGTGGGGGCGCTCGTGCGCGAGACGGCGGACCTGCTCCGGAGCCAGGCGGAGGCGGGCGGCGTCAAGCTCGAGGTCGCGATCGACCCCGGCCTCGCAGCCGTCCACACGGACGCGACGAAGCTCCGCCAGGTCATCCTCAATCTCGGCTCCAACGCCGTCAAATACACGCCGCGCGGCGGCCGCGTCGCGATCGAGGCGAAGCCCGACGGCGGCGGCGGCGCGCTCGTGCTCATCATCCGCGACACCGGCATCGGCATGGGGCCCGGAGACATCGAGGTCGCGATGCGCCCCTTCGGCCGCGTCAAGCGCGACCCCAAGGCCGCGGCCGTGCAGGGAACCGGACTAGGCCTTCCCCTCACCAAGCGCTACGTCGAGCTCCTCGGCGGCACGCTCGAGATCCAGAGCAAGCCCGGCCGCGGGACCGTCGTCACGGTCTGGCTTCCGGCGGACGCACCGGCAAGGCGCAGAGCCTAGGCTCGCTCGGCAGAGCCCGGCGGCTCCTCCCGGCGCCCTTTCATCGCTGCCGCAATCCCAACGCCGTCACGGTAACGTCATTTTTCCTCCTCACCCTTGGCCGCTAGGACAAGCGCCATGCGTCCAAACGCATTTTCAGAGGGGGATGGGGGCCATGCCGAGACAGGTGAGAATTGCTTTGGCGGCGATCGCGTGCTTGGTGCTCGCCGCGGTGTTCTTCATGACGTACTTCACCGTCGATCAGAACGAGATGACCGTGGTGACGCGCTTCGGCCATCTCGAATACGTGGCGGACCCCGGCTTGCACTTCAAAGTCCCCTTCGTGAACGCGACCACCCCCTATCGGACGGACATCCAGGATTTGCGGCCCGACAAGGGCGTGAACACCTACACGGTCGACAACCAGGAAGTGGACGTCGTCTTCACGGTGTTCTTTCGCATCCCGCCGGACAAGGTCGCCTACATCTACACGAACAACCGCGACTACCGGCAGCGGCTCTTCTCCCTAACGATCGACCGGCTCAAGGCGGCGATGGGCCAGGTGAACGTGCAGAGCGTCGCCGAGAAGCGCGGCGAGCTGCGCGACGCGATCAAGGCGACGCTCGTTCACGATGCGAGCGCTCTCGGCGTGGAGATCACGGATTTTCAATTGACGGACATGCAGTACACCGACGCCTTCCGTCAGGCCGTGAACAACGCCGCCGTGCAGAAGGCGAACATCGAGGCGGTCGAGTATCAGCGCCAGCAGGCCGAGAAGCAGGCGGCAACCGCAAAGATCGCCGCGGAGGGCCAGGCCAACGCCGTCCGCGCGAAGGCCGCGGGCGACGCCGATGCGCGCCTCCTGCAAGCCGCCGCCGAGGCGAAGGCGATCGAGCTCCAGGGTGCGGCCAACGCCAAGGCGATCCAATTGCAGGCCGAGGCCTTGAAGGCCAATCCCGATCTCGTGGAGCTCCGCCGCGCGGAGCGCTGGAACGGCGTGCTGCCGGCCGCCGTTTACGGTTCCGCCCCGATCCCCTTCCTCAACGTCCAGAATCCCCATCCACAGTGACCAAGCCGGGCGCAAACCGGCCGTGGATCGTTTCACCCGAACGCCCTGTGGGTCGCGGGGATATCTGGGAAATCGTAGTGTTCGCAGCCATGTAGAATAGGGCCGACTGGGGGAGGACGTGTAGACGAGCGCATATTGCCCTGGAACAGATTAGGAACTAGACTTCCCGGCCCTTCTTTTCCGCACCATCCTGGGGACGCGCAGATGCCCAGCGTTGCCGCCATTTCCCAGCAGATCTGGGACATGAAATACCGGCTGAAGACGCCGGAAGGCGCGCCCGTGGACAAGACCATCGAGGACACCTGGCGGCGCGTCGCACTGGCGCTCGCGGAGCCCGAGAAGGACCCGAAGCTCTGGGCCGAGCGCTTCTACGAGGCGCTCAGCGACTTCAAGTTCCTGCCGGCGGGGCGCGTGGTCGCGGGCGCGGGGACCAGGCGCAACGTCACGCTCTTCAACTGCTTCGTCATGGGGACGATCCCGGACGACATGTCCGGGATATTCACGCATCTGCGCGAGGCCGCGCTCACGATGCAGCAGGGCGGCGGCATCGGCTACGACTTCTCGACGCTGCGTCCCAAGGGCGCGCCGGTCAAAGGCGTAGGCGCCGACGCCTCGGGACCGCTCTCCTTCATGGACGTCTGGGATGCGATGTGCCGCACCATCATGAGCGCGGGCTATCGCCGCGGCGCGATGATGGCGACGCTCCGCTGCGACCATCCGGACATCGAGGCCTTCATCGAGGCGAAGCACGAGCCCGGGCGGCTCCGGATGTTCAACCTCTCCGTCCTCGTCACGGACGCCTTCATGCAGGCCGTGAAGGAGGACGCGCCCTGGGAGCTCAAGTTCGGCGGCACCACCTTCAAGGTGCTGCCCGCGCGCGAGCTCTGGGAGAAGATCATGCGGGCGACCTACACCTACGCCGAGCCCGGCGTGATCTTCATCGACCGCATCAACCGCCGGAACAACCTCTATTACTGCGAGACCATCAGCGCGACCAATCCCTGTGTCACTGCGGAGACGTGGGTTCAGACGGCGGATGGACCGCGGCAGGTCTCCGATCTCGTTGGCAATAGCTTCACGGCGATCGTCGATGGCAAGCCCTTCGCCTCCGGCCCGGAAGGCTTCTTCCCAACCGGCCGCAAGTCCGTGATCCGGATCGCGACCAAAGAGGGACATTCGCTCCGCCTCACGCGGGATCACCTCGTGCGCGTCGTTTCGGAGCAGACACGATGGCGGCGCGAGACCGAGTGGCGTGCGGCCGGAGAGCTCAAGCCGGGCGATCTCGTGGTGCTGCACGATCATCGAGCGGCCGCTCAATGGCAGGGCCGGTATGGCGAGGCTGAAGGGTATCTCGTCGGCCTTCTGATGGGCGATGGCGTTTTGAAGAGCGATAAGGCCGTACTCTCTGTCTGGGGCGCCGAAGTCTGCGCGGATGGAACGCCCGCGCATCCGGGTGTGAACGCCGTCATGGCAGCCGCCATGGACGCCGCGTCCCAACTGCCCCATCGCCGTGACTTCAAGGGATGGATACCCGTCTCCGGCCGATCCGAGCATCGCCTCGCACTCGGCGCGCTGCGCCATTTGGCGGGCGAGCTGGGATTAATGCCGGGCCTCAAGGCGATCACGCCGGCGATCGAGACTGCTTCGAGCGCCTTTTACTGCGGGTTTCTCCGCGGCTTTTTCGATACGGACGGCTCTGTGCAGGGCGATCAGCAAAAGGGCGTGAGCATCCGCCTTGCTCAGAGCGATCTGCCCCGGCTGCAGGCGGTCCAGCGCATGCTCGCGAGGCTTGGTATCGCCGCGCAGATCTATGCCGAGCGCCGGGAGAGCGGCTGGCGCGCATTGCCCGACGGCACCGGCGGCGAGAAGCGGTATTGGTGCGCGGCCGACCACGAGCTCGTCATTTCGCGCGGCAATCTCGCGCGCTTCGCCGAATTGATCGGATTTGCAGACGTTGAGAAGATGGGCCGGCTACGGACCGCTCTCGGCTCGTATCGGCGCACTCTCAATCGCGAAGCTTTCACCGCGGTAGTGGTGGAGATCGCCGCCGACGGGGAAGCCGAGGTGTTCGACGCACAAATTCCGGGCGCCAACGCATTCGATGCGAATGGATTCTACGTCCACAATTGCGGAGAGCAGCCGCTGCCGCCTTACGGCGCCTGCCTCCTCGGCTCGATCAATCTCGCGAGCCTCGTGCTCGATCCCTTCACGCCGGAGGCGCGGCTCGATCTGGAAAAGCTCCGGGCGCTCGTGCCGGTCGCGGTCAGGATGATGGACAACGTCATCGAGGTCTCGCGCTTCCCGCTCGACGAGCAGACGCACGAGGCGCGCGCCAAGCGCCGGATCGGCCTCGGCATCACCGGGCTTGCCGACGCGCTCATCCTCTGCAACGTCCGCTACGGCTCGACCGAGGCGGTGAGCCTCGCCGAGACCTGGCTCAAGGCGATCGAGCGCGAGGCCTATCTCGCCTCGGCGGCGCTCGCCGCCGAGAAGGGCTCCTTCCCGCTCTTCGACAAGGAGCAGTATCTCGCGGGCGAGACGATCCAGCATCTCGACGCGGACGTGCGCGAGGCGATCGAGCGCCAGGGCATCCGCAATGCGCTCCTCACCTCCGTGGCGCCCACCGGCACCATCTCGATCCTCGCGGACAACGTGAGCTCCGGCCTCGAGCCCGTCTTCAGCTTCCGCTACACGCGCAACGTCCTCATGCCCGACGGCACGCGGAGGGAGGAGGAGGTCGCGGATTACGCCTATCGGCTCTACCGCCGCCTCAAGGGCGAGAGCGCGCCGCTCACGGACGCCTTCGTCGACGTGCAGACGCTCGCCCCCGGAGATCACGTGGTGATGCAGGCGGCGGTGCAGAAATACGTCGACAGCTCGATCTCGAAGACCATCAACATCCCCGCGGACTTCCCCTTCGAGGCCTTCAAGGACGTCTATCTCCGGGCCTACGAGCTCGGCTGCAAGGGCTGCACCACCTATCGCCCCAACGAGATCACCGGCGCGGTGCTCGAGGCGAAGCCCGAGGCGGGGAAGGAGAAGGCGGCGCAGGCGGAGCTGCCGCTGCCGAAGCCCGCGCCGCGGCCTGCCGACGTCTACGAGGCCGGCGGCGTCGTCTACATGACGCAGCCCCTGAGCCGGCCGGAGGCGCTCCCGGGCCGTACCTACAAGATCCGCTGGCCCGTTGCCGACCACGCGATCTACATCACCATCAACGACATCGTCCAGGACGGCCGCCGGCGGCCCTTCGAGATCTTCATCAACTCCAAGAGCATGGAGCATTACGCCTGGACCGTGGGATTGACGCGCATGATCAGCGCGGTGTTCCGGCGCGGCGGCGACGTCTCCTTCGTGGTGGAGGAGCTCAAGGCCGTCTTCGACCCCCGCGGCGGCGCCTGGATGGAGGGCCGCTACGTCCCCTCGCTCCTCGCGGCCATCGGCGACGTGATCGAGCGGCACATGATCGACATCGGCTTCATCCAGCCGCGCCAGCTCGACCCCGCGCTTGCGGAGAAGCGGGCGGTCGCCAACCTCCCGGGCACCACCCGCCGCATGGCGCAGTGCCCCAAATGCGGCGAAGCCGCCGTCATCCGCATCGAGAATTGCGACCAGTGCACGAGCTGCGGCTATTCGAAGTGCGGGTGAAGAAGAAGCTGTCAGCTATCAGCTGTCGGCCATCAGCTTTTTTAGTGCCTATCGGCCCCGTTTGCTTGCTCCTCGTCGCCGGCCGGACCGGAGTCGACGGCAAATGGCTGACGGCTGATAGCTGATAGCTGATAGCTTTCCCGCCACCGCGTATACTCCGCGCCGGGGGACGAGTCGGAGGCAGGGGTGGCCTGGCGGGTCAGCGACATATCGCCGAAGGCGCGGCGGGCGGCGGAGGATGCAGCCGATGCCGCGGGAAAGCCGTTGGTCGATTGGCTTGCGGCGACCGTGAGCGCCGCCGTCATCCGCGAGATCGGCGCGATCCCCGGTTTCCAACCTCCGCCCGCTCCGAAAGAGCAGGAGAAGCCGACCGAGGCCCCGCCGCTTGCGACCTCGCCCTCCGCCAATGCCCCCGCCGAGAAGCCCAGGACCATCGAGATCAACCCCCGGCTCCCCGCGATCGGCGGCTATCGCTCCCGGCGGCTCTCGCCGGAATCGAAGCGCGTTGCCGACTCCGGCCTGACGGGGTGGCTCGAAGGCCGCATCGAGGGACTCCCGGCGCGCAGGGAACCTCCTCCCCCCGCGGAATCCCCTCCGCCGCCGAAGCCGCAGCTCGAGCTCTTTCCGAAGGCGGCGGCACCGGAGGAAACTCGGGCCAAGGCTCCGGCGGCCATCAGCAACGCACCGCCGCTCGCGCTCCCCTCGGGGCCGGTCGTGCCGCTGCCGGTGGCAGCGCTCCGCCCCAGCCGCGCGCGCGCGCGCCGGGCGGGCGGCGACGATGGAGTTCCCGCGCTCGCGGCCTCGGTCGCGGTGCAGGGCGTGCGCGAGCCGCTGCTCGTGCGCAAGCTCGCGGGCGAGCCCGGCGTTTACGAGGTGATAGCGGGCGACCGCCGGCGGATCGCCGCTGAGCGCGCCGGCCGCACCGAGGTGCCCGCGATCATCGTGGAGGCTAACGACGCCGAGGCGCTGATGCTCTCGCTCACTGAGAATCTCGGGCGGCGCGACTTCTCGCCGCTCGACGAGGCGCGAGCCTATTTGCGCCTCCTGACGGAATACCGCGTAAGCCCCTCGCTCCTCGCACGGCGACTAGCGCGAGAGCGCACGCACATCGCGACCGCACTCCGGCTCCTGGGATTGCCCGAGCGCGTTCGGCACTACCTCGACAGCGGCCAGCTCTCGCCGGCCCAGGCCTATAAGCTCCTGGGGGCGCCCGACGCCGAGGCGCTCGCGGAGCAGATGGTGCGCGGCGACGCTCCACCCGCGGAAGCCGACGCTTCCTGAACGGCTTCGATTGGCAAGCATTCGCGCCCGTCTTATAAGGAGTCAGTCCTTTAGGGGTGTGCGGCAGCGCATGATCGAGCATCGATACCGGCGCCGGACTCAGCCTCTCGGCCGCACCCGCCATGGCCGCTGAGACCGAAGCGAGACCGCGCCGCTCCGCGCTCGCCTCGGCGCGCGCCTGGCGCGCCCTCGATCTCGCGCCGGAGCTGCGCAGGGGCGTCGAGGCGGCCGCGCGCGCGGCGGGTGTCGAGCCCGAGACTTGGCTCTCGCGCGCGATCATGGATGCCGCAGCCGCGCCCGCAGCCCCGGCGCCGGAGCCCTCCGCACCGGCGTCGGCGGCGCCCCCGCGCGATGCCGAGGCGGTGCAGGCGCTCTCGGCCTTGCTGACCACGGCGCGGGAGCGCGGGCGACCGGCGGCCCCGGAAGCGCAGCCGGTGGCTCTCCACCCCGAGCCCGAGCCGCACGCCGAAGCCGAGGACATCCCGGTTCCGTCGGAGCCGCCGCCGCAACGCCGGCGGCACCTTCTGACCCTCCTGCTGCTCTTGCTCGCAATCGCCGCGGCGGCCGCGGCCGGTACCTTCTATGTCCGCTATAGCGGCGCGCCGCCGGCATCGCAGCCGGCGGTCGTCGTCTCTTTGCCGGCTGCCCCGGTACCGCAGACGCAAGCTCCGCCGCCGCAGGCCGCAGCCCCTCCGCCGGAGGCCGCGCCGTCACCGCAGGCCGCAGCCCCTCCGCCGCCGGAGCCGCCGCCCGCGCAAGCCACAGCGCAACCGGAGGCGCCCCACGCCCCCCCGCCGCCGCCGAGTGCCGCAGAGACCCCGTCGCCGGCCGCTGCACCGCCCTCGGCCGCAGCTCCTCAATCCCCACCGCCATCTGACGCCTCGGGCACGCCGGCGCGCCGTCCCGACACTGCGGCCGCGCCGCCCGCAGCAGGACCGCGCTCGCCGACGAAGCAGGCCGCGGTGGAGGACTACTTGACCGGCGTCCGCTATGCCTTCGGCAATGGCGTGCCGCAGGATTACGCCAAAGCCGCCGAGTACTTCATGCGCGCCGCGCTCCAGGGACAAGCGGACGCGCAGTACAACCTCGGCATCCTCTACGACAAAGGCCTGGGCGTCTCCAAGGATCCCGTGCGCGCGGCAATCTGGTATCACAGCGCGGCCGAGCAAGGTCATGCCTCCGCGCAGCTCAATCTCGGCCTCGCTTATGCCAGCGGCTCCGGCGTCGAGCAGAATTTCGGCGAGGCCGTGCGCTGGTTCCGCCGCGCGGCCCAGCAGGGCAACGTCACCGCGCAGTACAATCTCGCGGCCCTCTACGCGAACGGCAAAGGCGTCGAGACGTCGGACAGCTACGCCTATGCCTGGTTCAGCATCGCCGCCGCGGCGGGAGACCAGGAGGCGCGCGAGCAGATGGAGGCCGCCGCCAAGCGCATGAACCCGCAGCAGATGCGCGAGGCGCGCGCGCTCGCCGCGCAGATCGTCGAATCCTTGAAGCGCGGCGGCACGAGCACCGGCAACGCCGCCGGCGCCCCCGCGCGCCCGCCTGCCAATGCAAGCCCGCAAGCGGGCGATCCCCCCGCGCCGCCGAAGCCCGCGGACAAGGCGACGGTGGCGGAAATCCAGCGCTATCTCATCAAGCTGCATTACGACCCCGGCGCCGCAGACGGCGTCGGCGGCGACAAGACCACCGAGGCGATCCGGCAATATCAGGTCGACCGCCGCATCAAGGTCGACGGCGAGCCCAGCAAGAACCTGCTCTACCGCCTCAAGGCCGAGGTCGAGAAGCAGAAGAAATAGCGCGAGCGCGGCGCTAGATCAGCCGTCCCGCCGCAACCCACCAGCCCGGCCGCTCCGCCGCGAGCCGCTCGGCGGCGTCGCGTGCCTCGGCGAGCCCCGCAAAGAGCGCGAAGCAGGTGGCGCCGCTCCCGCTCATGCGCGCGAGGAGCGCCCCCGGCGCGGCGGAGAGAGCGCGCAGAACCTCCGATATCTCCGGCACCAGCGAGATCGCGGCGCTCGCGAGGTCGTTGCGGCGCTGCGCGAGCGCGGAGACGAGATCGCGGACGTCGCGGAAGGGATGCTCGAAGCGCGCGGGCTGCGAGAACGCGCCGGTCCTGGCCTTGAAGACCGCGGGTGTCGCAACGGCGATACCGGGATTGGCCAAGAGCACCGCGCATTCCGGGAGCGGCGGCGCGGCCGAGACCTGCTCGCCGACGCCGCCGAGCCAAGCGGTGCAACCGAGAAGACAGACCGGCACGTCCGCGCCCAGGCTCTCGGCGAGTCCCGCGAATCGGGGCTCGCCGAGATCGAGATGCCAAAGCTCCGCAAGCGCGTGCAGCGCCGCCGCGGCATCGCTGGAGCCGCCGCCGATCCCCGAGGCGACCGGCAGGTTCTTCTCGAGCAGCAGGGCCGCGCGCGGAGCAATGCCCGCGCGCGCGGCGAGCGACACGGCCGCGCGGTGCACGAGATTGTCCTCGCCTGCCCCCGCGAGCGCCGGCGCGAAGCGGCCCTCGACGCGGAGCTCGAGACCCCCCGCCTCGCTCGCGGTCACGGCGTCCGCGACATCCGCGAAGGCGACGAGGCTCTCGAGCAGGTGATATCCGTCGAGCCGGCGGCCGACCACGTGCAGATAGAGATTGAGCTTCGCGGGTGCCGGGCGCCGCACCGCCCGCACGGGCATCGCGCCTCAGCCGCCGCGCGCGCCGGTGGCGGGCGGTGCGGTAAGGCCCTTGTCGAGCTTCGCCTCGATGGTCTTGACCTGATCGGCCTCGGGCTTGAATTGCAGCGCGCGCCGCCACTGATAGCGCGCCTCGGCCTCGCGCCCCGAGCGCCAATAGGCGTCGCCGAGATGATCGTTGATGGTGGGGTCCTGCGGCAGCAGCTCGAGCGCGTGCTCGAGGTACTGCGTCGCCTCGTTGTAGCGTCCGAGCTGGAAAAAGGCCCAGCCGAGGCTGTCGACGATGTAGCCGTCGCTCGGCCGCAGCTCGACCGCGCGCTCGATCATCTTGAGCGCCTGCTCGAGGTGCTGGCCCTTCTCGACCCAGGAGTAGCCGAGATAATTCAGGACCAGCGGCTGGTCCGGCTGCAGCTCGAGCGCGCGCTCGAAATCCGCCTCGGCGCGCGGCCATTGGCCCGAGCGCTCGAGCGCGATGCCGCGGCTGTAGAAGAGCGCCCAATGCCGCGGCTCGATCTGCGGGATGCGCGCCATGGCCTCGTCATAGGCCGTCACCGCCTCCGCGAAGCGGTTGCGGCCGCGCAGGATGTCGCCGAGCTCGATGAGCGGCTGCGAGGAATTCGGCCGCTCCGCCGCGAGCTTCTTCAGCTCCGCGATGGCCTCATCCGTACGGTCGAGCTGATCCAGCACCTCCGCCGCGCGCATGCGCGCCTGCCAGGAGAAGGGCGAGGAAGGATCGATCGAGCGATACGTGGCGAGGGCTTCCTCGAGCCGCTGCTGCGAGTCCGCGATCTCCGCGACGAGGAGCCGGGCGAGCCCGTGCTTGGGCTCAAGCTCGATCGCGAGCTGCGCATAGACCAGCGACAGGTCCTCGGTGTCGCGCTGATTGAGCACGCTTGCGATGTCGAACATCGCCTCGGCGAGGCCGTCCTTCACGCCGCCAACGACGGGCGGCGGGACCTCGCCCGCGGCGATCCGCTGCAGACCCGCCTGCACCAGCTCGGAGTTGCCCGGATTCTCTTTCGCGAACCGCTCGTAAAGCGCCTTCGCTTCGGCTGCCTGCCCGTGCCGCTCGTAGAAGCGGCCGGCCATCTCGGCGGTCCGCCAGTTGAGCCGCTCGGCTCCCGCGATGATCTTCCTGTAGGCGGCGGACGCGCCCTCGGCGTTGCCGACGAAATCGTCGATCAACGCGAGATGAAACGTCTTGAGCTGCTCGAAGCCGCGGATGCGGTCCAGACGGTCGAGGGCCTCGAGCGCGCCCTTGGCGTCGTGCTGTCCGGCGCGGGTCCACGCGACGACCAGCGGCGCCGAGAAGCGCAGCAAGCCGTCCGAGGAGAGGCGCTCGGCGGAAGCGGCGGCGCCGGTCTCGTCGCCGGCCTTTTCTTGCGCGACCAGCAGCACCAGCGAGGCGAGGCTCGAGCCGGGATCGACGACGACGAGGCGGCGCGCGAGCGCCGTCGCCCGATCCATCTGTCCCGCGCTCACGCGCAGCAGGAAGGCGCGCCGGAGGAGATCGACGTTGTCGGGGTCTTGTTTGAGCGTGCGCTCGAGGTATTCGGCGGCGGCTGCGTAATTGTGGTCGCGCTGCGCGATGCCGCCCGCGAGGTAGCTGCCGAGGCCGCTCGCCGTCGGCACCGGCGGGAGGTCGGACGCTGCCGGTGCCTCGCGCGCGGTGGCACCCTCGGAAGGCGCCTGCGCACAGCCGGCAACGAGCGCCAGCAGTGCCAAACCCGCGACCCGTCCGATCCGTCGAATTCTAATGATCATCGATTCCGTCGCTCAACCTATGCGCCTGCGGCGCGCGCCCCCTCGAGTGCGGCAGTATACGCCGAAGCCGGCCCCAGGCGATCACATGTTCGGGTAATTCGGACCCCCGCCGCCTTCCGGCACGACCCAGTCGATGTTCTGGCCGGGATCCTTGATGTCGCAGGTTTTGCAGTGCACGCAATTCTGCGCGTTGATCTGCAGCCGCGGCTTGCCGCCCTCGCCGTCCTTCACGATCTCGTAGACGCCCGCGGGGCAATACCGCTGCTCCGGGGAATCGTAGAGGGCGTAATTGAGCTCGATCGCCTGCTCCGGACGCCGCAGGCGGAGGTGGCTTGGCTGATTCTCCTCGTGGTTCGTATTCGAGACGAATACCGAGGACAATCTATCGAAGCTCACCTTGCCGTCGGGCTTGGGGTAGGCGATCGGCTTGCAATCGGCCGCCCGCTTCAGGTGCGTGTGGTCGGGCGTGTGGCGCAGCGTCCAGGGCGCGCGCCCGCGGAAGAGATACGTGTCGAGCGCGGCATGGACGAGACCCGGCAAGAGCCCCCAGCGGAATCCCGGGCGGATGTTGCGCACGTGGCGAAGCTCGTCCCAGACCCAGCTGGCCGCGAGCGCCGAGCGATAGTCGGGACCGCTCTCGCCCTGCAGTTGCTTGAGCACCGTCTCCGCCGCAACCATGCCCGACTTCATGGCGGTGTGGCTGCCCTTGATCTTCGGCACATTGACGAAGCCCGCGGCGCAGCCGATGAGGTGGCCGCCGGGGAAGGACAGCTCCGGAATCGACTGAAAGCCGCCCTCGTTGATCGCGCGCGCGCCGTAGGCGATCCGGCGCCCGCCCTCGAAGGTCGGTCGGATCGCCGGATGCGTCTTGAAGCGCTGGAACTCCTCGAACGGGCTCAGATAGGGATTCTCGTAGTCGAGGCCGATGACGAAGCCCACCGCGACCTGATTGTTCTCGAGGTGATAGAGGAAAGACCCGCCATAGGTCTTGCGATCGAGCGGCCAGCCGATGGTGTGGACGACGCGGCCCGGATGATGCTGCTCGGGCTTCACCTCCCAGAGCTCCTTGAGGCCGATGCCGTAGGTCTGGGGATCGGCGTGGGCGCGGAGATCGAAGCGCGCCGTCAACTGCTTGCTGAGCGAGCCGCGGCAGCCCTCGGCAAGCAAGGTCACCTTGCCGCGGAGCTCGACGCCCGGCTGGAAGTTCTCCGTGGGCTTGCCGTCGCGGCCCACGCCCATGTTGCCGGTGGCGACGCCTGCGACGCGGCCGCCCTCGTCGAAGAGCACCTCGGCGGCGGCGAAGCCCGGATAGATCTCGACGCCGAGCGCCTCGGCCTCCTTCGCGAGCCAGCGGCAGACGTTGCCGAGGCTCACGATGTAATTGCCGTGGTTGTGCATCTGCGGCGGCGTCGGAAGCCGGATCGCGCGCTTCTGCGTGAGAAAGAAGAACCGATCCTCGCTCGCGGGCGTGTTGAGGGGCGCGCCGCGCTCGCGCCAGTCCGGAAAGAGCTCCGCGAGCGCGCGCGGCTCCATCACCGCGCCCGAGAGGATGTGCGCGCCCACCTCCGACCCCTTCTCGAGGACGCAGACCGAGACCTCTTTCCCCTGCTCCGCCGCGAGCTGCTTCAGCCGGATCGACGCCGCGAGGCCCGCCGGCCCCGCGCCGACAATCACGACATCGTACTCCATGGTGTCGCGGGTCATGATCTTGGTAGTGGATCCGAACGAGACGTGGGATGGGACCGGCCGAAATCTGACGGCACTATAGGGGATGGCCCACGGCCCTTAAAGAGCCGCGTCCAAGATGCTACCCTCCCGTGGGTCTACCGATTCGGGCAGGACGGGGAAACGGAAATTCGCGCACATCGCATGGCCGGGCGCTCTAAAGCGAACTCACGTAAACCAAGGATGAGCGAAATCGCTGCCGAACCTGCGGCATCGCTCTCAGCAGCACGCATTCGTGCGCAGAGCCTTGCGGCGGCCGCATCGGATCGCTTGCGTTCGAGCTTCGCAAGAGCATTCTGCCTCGATGCAATTGAAGTCTATTGGAGCGGGATCCGTGCGCGCACCGAATTACCCGAGCCGCCCCCTGGCGCCCCCAGCGGACCGGATTTGGAATTGTCAGCGACCGCGAAGTCCATTGCCAGCGATCTCGGTACTGCGCTCGCTTCCGTCTCAGCATCCCAAGCGTGCTATCAGCTGGGCTCGACCTATGCAGCTATGCTGCCTGATCGGACTCGTACGCAATTGGGGGTTTTCTACACGCCCCCCGCACTTGCCGAGCGCCTTCTCGACCAAGCCGAAGCTGCGGGCGTGAATTGGCGAACCGCCCGCGTGCTTGATCCGGCTGCGGGAACGGGCGGATTCCTTGTCCCTGTCGCAAGGCGGATGGCACGCGCGATCTCAACGGCCAACCCATCGATCATCGCTCACAACATCGCAGTTCGCTTACAAGGCTGGGAGCTGGATCCATTCGCTGCATGGATTTCAACGGTCTTCCTTGTGAGCGAACTGCGGCCGATTCTTGGATCGGCCCACCACCGCCTTAATCGGATCGCGAAGGTCCGCGACAGCCTCGCCGATCCGCCAGCTGAGTACGATTTCGATCTTGTCGTCGGGAACCCGCCGTTCGGCAAGGTGAGTTTGCCGAATTCACTTCGACGTTCCTTTGAGCGTGGGCTTTACGGACATGCGAACCTCTACGGCCTGTTCACAGACCTTTCTGTGAGAGTAGCGCGCCGCGGAGGCATCATCTCCCTCATTACTCCAGCCAGCTTCCTCGCCGGCGAATACTTCAAGAATCTACGATCAGTGCTCTGGAAGGAAGCGCCGCCAGTAAGCTTAGGTTTCGTGAATGCGCGCAAGGGCGTGTTCGAGGACGTGCTGCAAGAGACCGTTCTGGGTACCTATCGCCGCGGTGGCGACCGCCGCCCGGCCTCGGTGTATTTCGTGCACGCAATCAAGAATCGGCAGACGAAATCGAAGAAAGCTGCCGCCTTCAATCTCCCGACTGAGCCGACAGCGCCGTGGATTCTGTCTCGCACTTCGACAGACGCGCCCCTCGCCCGCCAACTCCGGAACCTTCCCGGCCGATTGGCGCAATGGGGGTATCGGGTTTGCACCGGACCACTAGTCTGGAACAGACACAAGACCCAGCTCAGGGATGAACCTGCGCCGGGACGTATACCGCTCATCTGGGCCGAGGCGGTGAGTGCCGACGGCCGTTTCGAATTTCGCTCGCAAAGGCGGAACCATAAACCGTTCTTCGAACCGAAAACGGGTGACGATTGGCTGATCGTGCACACACCGTGCGTACTGGTGCAGCGCACTACGGCGAAAGAACAAGCCCGTCGATTGATCGCAGCGGAAATGCCCCGGGAGTTCGTCACGCGCCACACGGGAGTGACGGTCGAAAATCACCTAAACATGATCGTTCCGATTGAGTCCTCGCCGCCCGTGTCTCCGGCAATCGTAACGGCATTTTTCAACAGCTCCACTGCAGATCGCGCATTTCGATGCCTCAGTGGGAGTGTTGCGGTTTCGGCCTACGAACTCGAGGCCTTGCCGCTGCCCTCACCGGCTTCCATCGAATCGCTTTCTCGATTGGTCGCACGCCACGCTGGACCACTGAGACTCGATGAGGAAGTCGCCCGTCTTTACGGGCTAATGTGACAATGAACTTTCCGGCACTTCTAGATCGCAACGCCATTCAGAAACGGCTCCGTGTGATTTTCCCCGAAGGCACGCCGGAGCGAAACAAGTGCGTCCGTGGTGCGGCGGCGGCGACTGTTTTCACGATGCTGTACGTGGGCGCTGTCGAACGCGGCGGCCGCTGGCTCGGTCCCGTTCACGTGGTTCGTATGAGCGATAGGCGTGCATCCAAAGTGGACGACGGAAGTCGAGCTGCCTACGCCCGACGCGCTGTGCTGATCGGCCGCCGCTGGTACGCAGAGAACAGCCGGGAGCAGGTGCGCGACGAAGTACTGCGCCAAGGATTGATCCCGAACAACGCAGTGGTCGAGCGACCGGGCATCGCAACGACATCGGGTGCGCCTCGCTACGCGCTTAAGCACGAATTCGCAGCGCTGTTCGACCCTTCGCTCGATGATGTTTCATTTGAGAAGGCTGCTGATGCGTGGCGAGCCTCGAGTCTCTCGGCAGCGGCGCGGGCACGAATCAGCATCATGCGTCGAGGCGCGGTCGCAAGTGATCAAGGGGTCTTGGTACGATTTCCCAGCGGCGAGACCCGCCGCTTGACCGCTGGGCCAAGTTCGGTGATTTCACGGGCCGTGATAGAAGAGTTCGCGCCAAGGTTTCTGGTCGAGCCCGCAGTATTGTGGCTCAGCGAAAGCGGCGCGAAGGTGATTAGCCGTGATGATGGGTTGGCTGCTGATCTTGGCCTAAAGATCGACCCAAGCAAAAATCTGCCCGACATCATTCTGGTAGATCGCGGAACTGAGTCATCGGATTTCCTACTCGTTTTTGTGGAAGTGGTTGCGACCGATGGGCCGGTGACGCCGCAACGGGCCGAGGCGCTTGCGTCAATGGCAAAGGCAGCAGGCTATGGCGACAGACAGATTGCGTTCGTCACGGCCTACCTCGATCGCACAAGGCCAGAGTTTCGGCGGACCTTTCCATCGCTTGCGTGGCAAGCCTTCGCATGGTTCGCGTCGGAGCCCGAGCACGTCGTCATATTGCACGACGGCGTTCGCTCACCAAAACCGCTTGGCCAACTGCTAATCCGATAGACTGCGGAGCCAGAGATCGAACCCTCCGCGACACTTGCACCCGCCGAAGCGTGGGGTTCTGTCGTCCGCTGCTCACGCCGTCGCCCCGGCGCGGGCGCGGTCTTCCTTGCGCGCCTTCTCCACCGCCGATTTCGCGGCGGAGGTCGCCGTGAACATCTCGAGCGCGTCGAGCTCGGCGTCCGCGACCGGCATCAGCGCCTGATCCCGGTAGTTCCGCGCATCGGGATCGTGCCGGAGCCGGCGGCGGACGCGGCCGAAGCGCCAAATGAGCCGCCCGAGGCGCCAGTGCTTGGCAACGGTCTCCGCGAGGTAGCGGGGATAGAAGCGCCAGACGCTCTCGACCGGCAGGCCCGGCCGTCGGTCGCGGCGGTACTTCCGCCGGAGATAGCCGCCCTCGAGCGGGTGGATCTTCTCCGCGGTAATGCAGCCGTAGAACCACAGCAGAAGGAAGAGCGTCTTGCCCGCGCTGATTCCCGTCGCGGTCGCCCGGCGCATCACCGTCTCCATGTGCTCGGGCGAGTAATAGGCTTCCCAGGCCTTGCGGTAGATGCCCTCCCACTCCGCCTTGGACATGCGGGGATGGGTGGTGGTGACGTGCTCGAGATCGTACTTGTTGAGATCGGGATCGAGCGGCGCGCCGGCGGCATGAAGCTTCTGGTGATCCTCGGAGCCCGGCAGCGGCGTCAGGCAGAAGAACTCCAGGAGATCGATCGGAAGCTCGCGCTGGATGATCTGGATGTCCCGGAGGATGCTCTCGGGCGTGTCGGCCGGGAATCCCAGTATGTAGCCCGCATAGGTCGTCGCGCCCACGGCCTTCCAGGCGAGCAGCATCTTGCGATATTCGGTGATCTTGTTCTGCCGCTTCTTGGCGCCCAGCAGGCTCTCGGGATTGATGCTCTCGAGCCCGATGAAGACGCGGGCGACGCCGGCGCGGCCGGCCTTCTCGATGAAATTCGGCGTGCGGTGGCAGAGCGTGTCGACCTGGATGATGAACTTGATGTCGAGCTTCTCGCCCTCGCGCAGCTCGATCAGCCGGTCGAAGATGCTCTCCCAGTCCTTGTTGCGCGCGAAATTGTCGTCGGTGATGAAGAAGCGGTTGATGCCCTGCGCGAGGTTGCGGCGGACGATGCGCTCGACGTCGTCGGCGGAGCGGCGGCGCGACTGGCGTCCCTGCACGTTGATGATGGTGCAGAAGGAGCATTGGAAGGGGCAGCCGCGCCCGGCATCGAAGCTCGTGTGCTTGCCGCTCGTGCGCTTGACGCGCGTCGCCGGCAGCAGCGGCTCCGGCACGCCCGCGAGGCTCGGCAGATCGGACATGTAGTTGTAGAGCGGCTTGAGCGTCCCGGCCCAGGCGTCGCGGAGCACCTCGTCGAAGCGCCCCTCCGCCTCGCCCGCGAAGAGCGAGATCCCGAGGTCCATCGCCTCCTGGAGCTCCGGCGGCGTCGTCGGCAGCATCGCCAGCGAGCCCGAGACGTGGAAACCCCCGATGCAGACCTGGACCCCGAGCGCCCGCAGCCGGCGCGCGATGTCCATCGCGCGCGGAAACTGGTTCGACTGCACGCCGACGAGCCCCACCATCCCGCGGCCCTCGCCGATCTCGCGCGCGAGCTGCTCCGGCCGGATGCGGGTGTTCGTCTCGTCGAGCGCCGTCACGACGATCTCGACGTCCTCTCCGAGGACCTTCCGCTCGATGCCGTCGAGGGCGAGGCCGTAGAGCACCGCGAGCGAGTTCGAGGGAATCGCCGAGCGCAGCCACTGAATGACGTAGCCGTCGTCGTCGTAATGCGACGGCTTCACCAGAATCAGCGAAAAGCGCTGCCGTTTCACTGCAGTGGCCATCGGGGTCCTGTCGCCGCGGCGGGAAGTTTCGCGGGCGGAGTATCGCATAAACGAGGTCCGGCACAACCGGATCGGCATTCCCGGCACTTTGACGCGCCGAGAGGTACCTCCCAGCCCCTCCGGAGCGCGCTAAGATCGGACGCAAGATGCCGACCTCAAACCCCCTTGCGGGCCTCCTCGACTGGTACGTCGCCATGGGCGCCGACGAGGCGATCGGCGCGGAAGCGCGGAACCGCCTTGCGCCGGCGCCGGCTCGGCCTCCCCCGCCCAGTCCGCAGCCCGCGGAAGCGCCGCCCGCCTATCGGCCTTCCCCGCCGGCGGCCCTGGCGCCGCCGAGCGATGCCGCCGAGAGCGCCCGAAAGCTCGCCGCCGCCGCGCGGACGCTTCCGGAGCTCGAGGCGGCGATCCGCGCCTTCGAGGGCTGCGCCCTCAAGCAGACCGCCACCAACACCGTCATCGCCGACGGCAATCCCGCTTCGGGCCTCATGGTGATCGGGGAGGCGCCGGGGGCGGACGAGGACCGGGTCGGAAAGCCCTTCGTGGGTCGCGCGGGCCAGCTCCTCGACCGGATGCTCGCGGCGATCGGCATCGACCGGAGCCGCGCCTACATCACCAACGTCCTTTACTGGCGCCCGCCCGGCAATCGGACCCCCAGCACCGACGAGATCGCGATCTGCCTGCCCTTCCTCTGGCGCCACATCGCCTTAGTTAACCCGAGGGTCGTGGTCCTGGCCGGCGGCACGGCCGCGAGCACGCTCCTCGGGCGCAAGGAGGGGATCATGCGGCTCCGCGGCCGGTGGTTCGAGCTGCCGGTTGCGGGCCTCGAGAAGCCAGTGGCGGCGCTCGCCACCTATCACCCCTCCTTCCTGCTGCGCGCGCCCGCGAGAAAGAGTGAGGCCTGGATCGATCTCCTGAGCCTCAAGGCGAAGCTCGAGGCGGGAGCCTGAGACCGGCCCTCGCGGACCTCGCCCGCAGGTTTCCGATTCCCCGGAGCTAGATCGCGCCATGGTCGCGAGTAAAATCGTCCTCTAAGACCGGCGGCAGCAATGTCCGGTTATCCACAGAGTCTCGCCCGAGAGACTCCTTGTAAATCAGTGCTCTCCGGAAGAATTCCATATTTATACTGGAAATTGTCATAATTTTTTATGGGCATTTTAGCTTGCCCTCCTGGCCTCGATCGTTTAAGGGGGCCCTCATGACTGGCACCGATACGATCAGCCGGACCCCGAGGACTTGGCGTAAATTTCATCTTTACGTGGTTTTCGGCGCGTCTTTGCTGGCGGGTATTTCGAGCGCGGGCACTGCGGGGGCGGACGACATCCGCACCGCCGCCCTGCCGCCGCCGGGCGGCAGATTCGGGGGCGCGGAGCTCCCAAGCGTGCTCACGATCCAGGACGCGCAGCTCTATCGCCGGATCTTCAAGGTGCAGGAAGCCGGCAATTGGTCGGCTGCCGACCGCGACATCGCCCGCCTCTCGGACCGGCTGCTCATGGGCCAAGTCATGGCCCAGCGTTACCTGCACAAGAATTACCGCACGACCTATGTGCAGCTCAGGGATTGGCTCAAGACCTACGGCGAGGAGCCGGACGCGCGCGCGATCCACGCGCTTGCCCTGAAGCGGCATCCCGGCGGCGCCCCGGCGCCGGCACCCTCCCAGGGCCTCCCCGACCTGCGCTTCGACAGCGGGACCGATCTCGACGTTCGCGCGACCAGCGAGCGCCCCCTCACGGCGGCGGAGCGCGAGCGCGCCTACCAGTACAAGGTCGAGCTCCGGCGTATCGCCGAGGCGAGCCCCGCCAAGGCCGAGGCCATGTTGCAGACCGCCGAGGCCCGGCACCTCCTAAGCGAAGCCGACATGGACGAGGTCCGCGGCATGATCGCGGACGCCTATCTCTCGCCGGCCCAGTCGCGCCGGCTGCAGGTGGACGCCGAGACCGGCATCGGCGTCGACCGCCCCGCGGCCGAATTCGAGGCGGGTCTCGCGGATTGGCGCCAGCACCGCTACGGCGAGGCCCGGAAGCACTTCGAGGCGGCCGCCAACGCACAGGGAGCAACGCCCGGCCAGGCCGCCGCCGCGGCCTTCTGGGCGGCGCGCACGCAGCTGCGCACCCATCACCCCGAGCTCGTGAATTACTGGCTCGGCATCGCCGCCCAGCATCCCTATTCCTTCTACGGCCTGCTCGCGCGGCGGACGCTCGGCGTCGAGTCCTATTTCAACTTCGATCTCGGCGCCTTCACCGACGCCGATGCCCGCACGCTCATGAGCGTCGCCTCCGGACGGCGGGCGCTCGCGCTCCTGCAGGTGGGCGAGACGCAGCGCGCCGAGTCGGAGCTCCGAGGCATGGCGCTCCGCGGCGACGCAAACCTGATGCAGGCGCTCGAGGCGCTCGCCGATCGCGCCAATCTGCCGGCGCTCGCCTTCCAGCTCGCCTCGTATCTCGCGCAATCCGACGGCCGGAATCACGACCGCTCGCTCTTCCCGGTGCCGCGCTGGACGCCCAAGGGCGGGTTCAGCGTCGATCGCGCCTTGATCTTCGCGCTGATGCGGCAGGAGTCGCAGTTCCTCGCCAACGTGCGCAGCCGCGCCGGAGCGACCGGCGTCATGCAGATCATGCCCGCGACCGCGCGCTCGATGGCCTCGCGCCTCGGCCTCGCCGCGCACGACCGCGAGAGCCTCGGCGACCCCGAGGTGAGCTTGGCGCTTGCGCAGGAGTACCTCTCCGTGCTGCTGCAGAGCGACAAGATCGGCAACAACCTGATCCTGCTCGCGGCCGCCTACAACGCCGGCCCCGGCCCGATCCCGCGCTGGCTCGCCGACGAGGACGTCCGCAACGACCCGCTGCTCTTCCTGGAGAGCATCCCCTCGCGCCAGACCCGCGGCTACACCGAGCGCGTGCTCGCGAATTACTGGATCTACCGCATACGCCTGGGGCAGCCCACGACCGATCTCGACGCGCTTGCCGCCGGCAGCTGGCCGACCTATACCGCTCTCGATCCCCCGAGCGGACAAGGTGGCCCCTATGCCGCGAATTGACGAGACGCGACCCTTCCTACCGGTCAACATCGCGATCCTGACGGTCTCGGACACGAGGACCGAGGTCAACGACACTTCCGGGAACACGCTCGCGGAGCTCGCGAGCAAGGCCGGGCATCGCGTGGTCGCGCGCCGCATCGTCAAGGACGAGCAGGCCGCGATCGCGGCGCAGCTCCGCCTATGGATCGCCGATCCCGCGGTCGACGTCGTGATCTCCACCGGCGGCACCGGCGTCACCGGACGCGACGTGACGCCCGAGGCCTTCCAATCGGTCTACGAGAAGGAAATCTCGGGCTTCGGCGAGCTCTTCCGCTGGCTCAGCTATCAGAAGGTCGGGACCTCGACGATCCAGAGCCGCGCCACCGGCGGCGTCGCCGGCGGGACCTATCTCTTCGCGCTGCCGGGCTCGCCCGGCGCCTGCCGCGACGGCTGGGAGATATTGGGGCCGCAGCTCGACAACCGCCACCGCCCCTGCAACCTCGTCGAGCTCATGCCGCGGCTCCAGGAGCATCTGAAAAAGCCCGCCGCCGCCTCCTGAGCCGCGCGCGCCAGCGCGCGTGGCTCTCGGCGTCGTCCACGTCCTCGAGCGTCTCCAGCAGCGCGACGGACGAATTCCGCGGCAAGCTCGCGCGCGTGTCCGCGAGCGCATGGGCGCTCGACCAGCGCACGCCCTGGAAGAGCCCCGCGGGGATGCGCGGCCTGCGGCGGAGCCCGATCAGCCAATAGCCGCCATCGGCCGCGGGACCGAGGACGGCGTCGTGGCGCCCGAGGGCGCGGAATGCCACCGCGACGTGCCGCGGCGAGAGCTCCGGAATGTCCGAGCCCACGATCACCGCCGGCCCAGGCGGCAGCTTCCGGAAGACGCGGCCCATGCGGCGCCCGAGATCGCCGCGCCCCTGGTCGAGACGCGCGAATACGCCCGCCCAATGCGCGGCGTTGAGCGCGCGCCGCGGCGTCAGCGCGAGCCAGACCTTCCAGCGCCGATCCGCTGCGATGCGCCGCAGCAGCCGCTCCGTCGTCTCGCGATGGAAGCGCAGCGCCGCCAGCGCTCCGATCCCCGCGGCCAAGCGCGACTTCACCTGCCCGAGCCGCGGTGCCTTCGCGAAGATCACGAGATGCCGGCTCGAGGGCCGCATGCTCAGCCGTACACCCGCCGGATCGCCCCCGGCGGCACGCCGAGAAAATAGAGCGAGAGGCAGAAGAGATTGCGGAGTGAGCGCCGGAGATATCCGTCGCGGCGATAGCGCGCCGCCGAGGTGAGTGCCGCCGCATCGAGCGCCACGAGGTGGCGCTTCCCGATCCGGCGCACAAGCGCCACGTCCTCCATCAGCGGCACAAGCGGGTAGCCGCCGAGCTCTACGTAGAAACGCTTCGCAATCACCAGGCCCTGATCGCCGTAAGGCAAGCCCCAAGCGCGGGCGCGCCAAGCCGCCATGCGCTCGAGACGCCGCGCCGCCGTCGAATTGTCGTCGAAGCGGAGGGCGAAATATCCCGCGCGCTCCGCGTTCTCGGGGCTCGTGATGAATCGCTGGACCGCATCGCACCAGCGCGCTTCGGGCCGCGTATCCGCATGGAGGAAACAGAGCCACTCTCCCGTCGCCGCCGACGCCCCGGCCGCGAGCTGCTGCCCGCGTCCGCGCGGTGCGCGCAGGACGCGCGCGCCCGCGGCTTCCGCGATGGCGACTGTCGCATCGGCCGAGCCGCCATCGGCGACGACGATCTCGCGCAACAGGCCCGAGCCGCGCGCGGCCTCGACCGCCGCCAATGTCGCTGGCAGGCTCAGGGCGGCATCGAGCGTCGGGATCACGACCGAGAGCGGGGCGGAGGAGTTCATTGCGTGTCCGCGGCTTTGCCAGCAAATTTAGCCCGCCCGAGCGATCCCGCAACATCATCGCCGGTCACGAGGAGTTCATCGGCTTGAGCGACACCGCCGCCCTCATGGAGGCCCTGCGCAGAATCCGGGAGACGAGGGATCTGCGCGCGGGCGATCTCGTGCCAATGACGGCCAAGGGCGTCAATCACGATCACTATCGCGTCCTCGGCAAAGGCCTGCTGCTGCGCGTGCCGCGGGCGACGCCCTGGTCGGGCGACCCCGCCGCACAGCTCGCAAGCGAGGCCGCGGCCTTCGAGCGCGCGGCGCCCTCGCGCGCAACGCCGCGCCTTGCGGCAGCGCTCGCGCCCGCGCCCGGCCTGCCGCGAGGCGCGCTCCTGGTGGAGGAGATCGTGGGACGCGTGCCCCGCCTTCCGCAGGACCTTCCGGTTCTCGCGGAAGCGCTCGCCCGCTTGCACGGCCTGAGGCTCCCGCCGCCGCCGGCGCGGCCGCCGGTCCCGGATCACGGCAAGATCGGCCCCATCGCGGAGACGGTCGAGTTCATCAGGCGCCAGCGGGAATTCCTTCCGAAGGTGCCGCTCGCTCCCGCGACAAGGAGCGCGCTCGAGGAGGAGTTTGCCTGGGCGCAGCGCTTTGCCGCCGAGACCGGCGCGGGGTCGCAGCCCCTGGCGCTCGTGGGCACGGATACGCATCCCGGCAATTTCGTGCTCCGCCCCGACGGCGGCGCGGTGCTCGTCGATCTCGAGCGCGTCTGCTACGGCTCGCCCGCGATCGACCTCGCGCACACCACCCTCTATACCTCCACGACCTGGGACCTCGAGGTGCAGGCAGTCCTGGAGCGCGCGGATGTCGAGAGCTTCTATCGGCATTACCTCCGCGCCGTCCCCAGCGAGTACGCCGCCGCACTGCGGCCGACGCTGCTGCCCGCGCGGCGTCTCACCTGGCTGCGCACGATGATGTGGGCGGTGCGCTGGCGGGCGCTCGCGGAGCAAGACGGCCTCGCCCTCGACCCGCGCCTCGCCGAGCACATCCACCGCCGCCTCGACGATTTCTTCGCGCCCGCGACGGTCGCGCGCGTGCGGGCGGAGTGGCTGCAAGGGCCGGCGCTCGATCTTTGAAAACGATTCTCGTTCTTGATTTGTTCTGAGCTTCGGATTAGGCTCCGCGGATGGATACGATCCCGTCGCAGCCACGGAAGGGCCGCGGCGCCGTCGGTAATGCGACCGGGCGCTTCGAGCAGGAGGTGCGCGTCGCCGTCGACGACGGCTGGGGCGTCGGCGACGAGGAGCCGCTGCCGCTCGACACGACCTTCACCAAGGACACCGCGCGTACGGTGATCGCGCGGAACGATTCCCCGGACATCCCCTTCGACCGCTCGATCAACCCCTATCGCGGCTGCGAGCACGGCTGCATCTACTGCTTCGCGCGTCCGACGCACGCCTATCTCGGCCTCTCGCCCGGGCTCGATTTCGAGAGCCGCATCTTCGTAAAGGAGGACGCGGCGGAGCTCCTGCGCGCGGAGCTCTCGAAGCCCTCCTATCGTTGCGAGACGATCGCGCTCGGCGCCAACACGGATCCCTATCAGCCCGCGGAGCGGAAATTCGGGATCACCCGGAGCGTGCTCGAGGTGCTCCGGGAGTTCCGGCATCCCGTGGGGATCGTCACGAAATCGACGCTGGTGCAGCGCGACATCGACATCCTCGCGGAGATGGCGCGCGAGCGGCTGGTGGTGGTCTCGATCTCCGTCACGACCCTCGACCGCGCGCTCGCGCGCAAGATGGAGCCGCGCGCGCCGACGCCGGAGCGGCGCCTCGAGACCATCGCGGCGCTCACGGCCGCGGGCATTCCCGTGAGCGTGCTGACCTCGCCGATGATCCCCGCCCTCAACGACATGGAGATGGAGCGCATCCTCGAGGCCGCGGCCGAGCGCGGTGCCAAGGCCGCGGGCTATGTGCTCCTGCGCGTGCCGCTGGAGATCAAGGGCCTCTTCGAGGAATGGCTCGACACGCACTTCCCGAACAAGACCACACACGTGATGTCGCTGCTGCGCGACACGCACGGCGGCAAGGAATACAACTCGCAGTTCGGGACGCGCATGAGCGGCAGCGGCCCCTATGCGCAGATGCTGCGCCTGCGCTTCGAGCGCGCCTGCCACCGCCTCAAGCTCAACGAGCGGCGCGGAGCCTGGCGCCTCGATACCACGAAATTCCGCCGCCCGCCGCAGAAGGGCGATCAGCTCACTTTGCTTTAGCGCCTGCCCCTCCCCCCATGAGGGGGAGGGGGATTGCATTTGATATTCCTCTCCCCTCCGGGGAGAGGCAAGGTGAGGGGCGCTACGGCCGGAAGGCCGGAAAAAGTGCTGCGCGACGGCGCCGGAGGCCCCCTCACCCCCACCCTCTCCCCGGCGGGGAGAGGGGGATTTGCGCCATATCCGATTTCCCTGCCCTCAAGGAGGGAGGGGCACGGAGATTGCGATCGCGAACCCCCGCTCGGCGCACTTTAAGCCGCGTGCGGCATGCCGTAGGGGCGCCAGGCGCCTTCCGGCAGCGCGAGGCGGTCGGCGACGATCGCGAGCACCTCGAGATTGCTCGGAAGCGTGCTGTGATCGCCGCGGACCTCGACGTTCTCGCGGAGCCGACCCGGCTGCTCGAGACAGCTCTGCCAGGCGACGACGCCGTCCTCGCGCGTATAGATCGCCGTCACCGGGATCGATTCCGGCGGCGGCCGGTTGAGCTCGGCGACGTCGAGGCCGCGCGCGGTACGATGGAAGCGCGCCAGGAGCCGGAAGAAGAAGGCGAGGCTGGTCGCGGTCGGGAGCTTCGCGGGGCTGCCGAGCATCACGAGCTGGCGCACGTCCTCGGGAAATTTCTTCGAGAGATCGCGGGCGAGGACGCCGCCGAGACTGTGGCCGATCAAGGTCACGCGCTTGCCGTGCCGCGCGCGGATCTCCTTGAGGCGCTCCTCGATCGCGGCCATGGCGTGATCGGTCGGGCCCCAATTGACGCCCTTGCCCCAGCCATAGACGGCGTAGCCGAGCCGCTTGAGCAAGCGCCGCAGATGCCGCGTCCGTGCGTCGTTGGTGAGGAAGCCCGGCAGGACAAGCACGGGATGCCCGTCGCCCTTGGGCGCCTCGCGCAGTCTCGGATGCCGATGCAGCCGCGGCCGCGGCGTCAGCACCGCGCGGAACTCGCGGAAGAGCCGCCGCTTCGGCGGCGGAAACACCTTGCCCTCGGTATCCAGGAACGGGATATGCGGCTTCACCCGCTCACCTCGCGACGATGCGGACTCTTCTTGTGATTGAGAATGATGACGAAACGATGGCATTGCGTCGACTCCCGAGGGTTTCCCGCAGTGGACACAGAGTGATTCGAGAATGAAAAAACCCCCGCGTCCTCCGCGCGTTCTCTGCGCCCTCTGCGCGATTCTTATGTTTCCCCCCGATCTGAGCTAGACTTCGCCGATGCCGGATTTCTCGCGGGAATCGGCGCTGGGGGGAGTGGTCTGCGGCATCGACGAGGTCGGTCGCGGGCCGCTCGCGGGCCCCGTGGTCGCGGCGGCCGTGATCCTCGACCGCAGGCGGCTGCCGCGGGCGCTGCGCGAGGGACTCGACGACTCCAAGAAGCTCAACCGAAGCTCGCGCGAGGAATTCGCAGCGGCGCTTCGCGTCTGCGCCGCGATCGGGCTCGGCGCGGCCTCCGTCGCCGAGATCGACCGCATCAACATTCTCCATGCGACCCTCCTTGCGATGCGCCGCGCGGTCGCGGCGCTGCCGGTCCTGCCGCAGGCGGCGCTCGTCGACGGCAATCGCGCGCCGAGATTGCCGTGCCGCGCGGAGCCCGTGATCGGCGGCGACGGGCTCTCGCTCTCGATCGCCGCGGCCTCCGTCGTCGCAAAAGTCACTCGCGACGGCCTCATGCGTCGCCTGGCGCTCCGCTACGAGGGCTATGGCTGGGAGACCAATGTCGGCTACGGAACCGAGGAGCACAGGGCAGCCATTGTGCGTCTCGGCCTCACGCCCCACCATAGATTGTCGTTCCAGCCCTCCCGAGACCTCTTCGGATTCGAGTCCAGGGAATCCCCTTAACTAGTTGACTCGTCTTGGGTATTGACTGCCCGAGTCGCGACCCTCAGAGTGCCCGCCTCGCGTCTGGGGAGAAGCACATGGGGGAGATTGGCGAGCCGCCCGTCAATGCCGTGCTGACCGGCGACTGCATCGCGGAGATGCAGCGCCTGCCGGAGGCCTCGGTCGATCTCGTTTTTGCGGACCCGCCTTACAATCTTCAGCTCGGCGGTGAGCTGCTGCGGCCCAACAACACCCGGGTCGACGGCGTCGAGGACGGCTGGGACAAATTCGCGGACTTCGCGGAGTACGACCGCTTCACCCGCGCCTGGCTCGGCGCGGCGCGCAGGCTCCTCAAGCCCGACGGCGCGCTCTGGGTGATCGGCAGCTATCACAACATCTATCGCGTCGGCGCGATCCTGCAGGATCTCGGCTATTGGATCCTCAACGACATCGTCTGGCGCAAGACCAATCCCATGCCGAATTTCCGCGGCCGCCGCTTCACCAACGCGCATGAGACGCTGCTGTGGTGCGCGCGCTCGCGCGATGCCCGCTACACCTTCAACTACGAGAGCATGAAGGCGCTCAACGACGAGCTGCAGATGCGGAGCGACTGGCTCATCCCCGTCTGCGGCGGCGCCGAGCGGCTCAAGAACGACGAGGGCCGGAAGGCGCATCCGACGCAGAAGCCGGAAGCCCTCTTGCATCGCGTGCTGATGGCCTCGACCAGGCCCGGCGATCTCGTGCTCGATCCCTTCTTCGGCACCGGGACCACCGGCGCGGTCGCAAAGCATCTGGGACGCCGCTACATCGGCATCGAGCGCGATCCCGATTACGCGAAGCGCGCGCGCGCCCGCATCCGCGAGGTCAAGGCCGCGGACGGCGACGCCGTCGCGAGCCCGCAGAAGCGCGAGGAGCCGCGCGTCCCCTTCGGCACGCTCGTCGAGCGCGGCTTGCTGCGGCCGGGCGAGGTGCTCTTCGACGCGAGCCGCCGCTGGACCGCGCGCGTCCGCGCCGACGGCACCGTGATATCCGCCGAGGCGCGGGGCTCGATCCATCGCGTGGCGGCGCAGGTGCAAGGCGCTCCCGCGTGCAATGGCTGGGCCTTCTGGTACGTCGAGCGCAAGGGCGCCGCCGTCCCGATCGACTATTTCCGCCAGCAGATCCGCGCGGAGATGGGCTCCGGCACGGCCTGAGGTGCGCCGCGGCACATCACGCCGCGCGCTCCGGCGGACCGCGATCCTCCCAATCGACCCAATCCACGGCGTGGCTCCGGAGATAACTGCCGACCGCGGCGCCGACGGTCGGGAAGAAATGCGCGTCGCCGAACCGCGCGAGGAGCCCGAAGCGCTTGAGCTTGTCCTTCACAGGATCCTTGAGCTCGGCAAAGCAGAGCTCGATCGAGCGGCCGCGCAAGGCCTCGTCGAGCTCCTCGAGCACGTCGGCCGCAGTGACGTCGACGCTGGTGACCGGCTCCGCCGCGACGACCACTCGGCGCGCGGGCGTCGGCGCTTTCGCCACCGCGTCCAGAATTCGCTCCTTGAACAGCTCGGCATTGGCGAAGAACAAGGGCGCGTCCCAGCGGAAGAGGAGCAGGCCGGGTATCTGCCGCGCGTCGGGATAGCGCGTGACGTCGTGGTAGCCCTTGACGCCCTCGGCGCGACCCAGGACCGCCGAGTGGGGACGCCAGCCGTCCCAGAGGAACTCGATGATCGCGATCGCGATCGCGAGGCCGATGCCGGGAATGGCGCCGAGGACGGCGACGCCGACGAAGCAAGCGACGGACAGCCAGAATTCCCAGCGCTGCATGCGATAGATGCGGACGAGGTCCGCGGTTTCGAACAGGCCGAGCGCCGAGGCGATGACGACCGCAGCCAGTGCGGTTGCGGGCAGGTGCCGGAGCAACGTCGGCGCCGCCACCAATAGGAGGGCGACGACGAGCGCGCCGACGACCCCCGTGAGCTGCGTTCGTGCGCCCGCGGCTTCCGCGACGGGCGTGCGCGAGGCGCTGCTGCTGATCGGGAAGCCCTGAAAGAAGCCGGCGGCGAGGTTCGCGGCCCCGAGCCCCACCATTTCCTGATTGGGATCGACGGCCGCGCCGGTGCGCGCGGCATAGGCTCGCGAGAGGACGCTCGTGTCCGCGAAGGAAACGAGCGCGACGGCGACGCCTCCGATCAGGACGGGAACGGCGTCGTCGTAGGCGATCCACGGGATGGCGAAAGCGGGCAGGCCCTGAGGCAGCGGCCCCAGCACCGTCACTCCGTCGGTTGCCGCCAAGTCGAGCGCTCCGACGATTGCCGTCGCGCCGATCACGGCAATCAAAACTCCGGGCACTCGCTTGCTGTTCTTGAGCAGGAAAATGACGGCCAAGGCGCCCGCGCCGACCGCGAGCGCCGTCCAATTCGCTCTCCCCCCGAGGATCGCCGTTCCGATGGACCAGAGGTCTCTCAGGGGTCCATGACTCTCGATCGAGAAGCCGAAGAGCTTCGGCAGCTGGCTGATCAGCACCGTCAGCGCAATGCCGTTCATGTAGCCGTACCGGATCGGCTTCGAGAGCAGCTCCGTCACGAAGCCCAACCGCGCCGCGCCCGCGAGAACGCAGACGACGCCCGAGACGACAGCCATCATGCCCGCGAGCGAGACGGCGCGAAGGGGGTCTCCGGCGGAGAGCGGCAAGACCACGCCGAGGATCATGGCGGCCAGCGAGGAATCCGGTCCCAGGACCAGGATGCGGCTCGGACCGAAGAGCGCATATGCCAACAGCGGCACGATGGTCGCGTAGAGGCCGTAGATCCCTGGCACGCCTGATGCCTCCGCATAGGCGATACCGACGGGCACCAGCATCGTCGCCAGCACGACGCCGGCGACGACGTCATGCGGGAGCCAGGACGCTTGATAGCGGCGCAGGGCAACCAGCCCCGGCAACCACCTTATCCAGCCGAGCCGATCTGGCATTTCTAAGCCAAGTCGAAATCCCCGCGGGGAACGATGCGCTCCGCGGCCTGGCCCGTCAACGAGACGGCGGTAAGCGCGCGCGACGCCGCCGCGCGACGCCGAGGGCGTGGTTCACGATCTTCTTGATCGCAGTCGGCAGCGCCTGCTCGGAGAGACGGTCGAGCGGGACCCAGATGCCCTCGGCCTTGGCGCCGGCGGCGGCCTCGCCCGCGAGCACCGCGAGCTCCAGATGGAAATGCGTGAAGGTGTGGCGCACCGTCCCGGGGAGCCGCACCCAGGCCGCCTTGACCGGCGCCTGCCGGCGCGCCTCTGCCTCGGAGATTGCGGTTTCCTGCCATTGCGTCGAGGGCACCTCCATCATGCCGCCGAGGAGCCCGTTCTCCGGCCGCTTGCGCAGCAGCACCGAGCCGTCGGGCCGGAGCGCCCAATAGGCGAAGCCGCGGCGCGTCGGCTTTTCCGGACGGGCGCGACGGCGCGGCAGCGTTTCCGCGATCCCCGCGGCGCGGCCCCGGCAGGCGCTCCGCCAGGGACAGAGGATGCATTGCGGCGAGCGCGGCGTGCAGATCGAGGCGCCGAGATCCATGAGCGCCTGCGCGAAGTCGCCGCAGCGACGCTCCGGCACCAGCCTCTCCACGAGCGCGCGCAGCTCGGCCTTGGCCGCGGGAAGCGGCGTTTCCAGCGCGAAGAGCCGCGCCGCCACCCGCTCGACATTACCGTCGATGGCCGCGGCCTTGCGGTCGAAGGCGATGGCGGCGATCGCGGCCGCGGTGTAGGCGCCGATGCCCGGAAGCGCGCGCAGGCCCTCCTCGGTGTCCGGAAAGCGGCCGCCGTGCTCCGCGACCACGGCGCGGGCGCAGCGGTGGAGGTTCCGCGCGCGCGCGTAGTAGCCGAGCCCCTGCCAGGCGTGGAGGACGTCGTCGAGGCTCGCCTGCGCCAGCGCCTCGACCGTCGGGAAGCGCGCCACAAAGCGGTCAAAAAAAGCCGATACGGTGGCGACGGTGGTCTGCTGCAGCATGATCTCGCTGAGCCAGACGCGATAGGGAACGGGACGCTCGCCGGGACGCGCGCGCCAGGGCAGCGTGCGCCGGTGCCGGTCGTACCAGCCGAGAAGCTCCGGTGCGAGCTTCTGCGGATCGGGTGCGGTCGCGGCTTCGGGGCTCATCGGCGGCGGGCGCGGCGGGATTCCTTCGACGGCAGCGGCACTGGGCTTTACCATGGCATGGGGATCGGAGCGGAGCCAGATGGCAGCGGCGGAAGGCAGCGAGAGGCGCAACCAGATGCGCGCGGTGGGCCAGGAGCTGCCGCGGATCGCCGGCCGCGCGCTCGGCAAGCGCGGGCTCGGCGAGGCGCATCTCCTCTCGGAGTGGGCCTCCGTCGTCGGCGCCGAGCTCGCAGCGGAGACGCTCCCGCTGAAGCTCGCCTTCCCGCCGGGCGAGCGCCGCAACGGAACGCTTCGGCTTCGGGTAACCTCGGCGGCAGCACTCGCCGTGCAGCATCGCGAGCCGCAGATCGTCGAGCGCATAAACGGGTTTCTGGGCTACCCCGCGGTTCGGCGACTCGCGCTCATCCAGGGCCCCCTCCCGGGCGAGGCGCAAGGGCGCCCGCCCCCGCCCCGCCCCCTTACCCCCGAGGAGGCCCGCCTCCTCGACCGGAGCCTCTCGCAAGTCCCTGACTCCGGCCTCAAATCGGCGCTCCAGCGGCTCGGAGCCGCGATTGCGCGCGAGCGCCGCCGCTAACCCCCGGCCCCCGCTGCTTGCATTGCCGGTAGGGCGGACCTAGCATCAACATCTAGTGGCTCGGAGAGATAAATGTCGAAGATTTGGATGAGTTTTCTTGCGTTCCTTGTCGCCCTGGGCATTGGAACGGCAGCGCCAGCGCGCGCCCAGGAGAGGCTGCCCGTGCCATCGCCCGACGACATCAGCCTCGGCAAGCAGGACGCGCCGATCACGATCTTCGAGTACGGGTCGCTGGACTGCCCGCATTGCGCGGAATTCGACGAGGTCATCCTGCCGAAGATCAAGGAGAGCTGGATCGACACCGGGAAGGCGCGGCTCGTCTTTCGCGACTTCCCGCTGAGCGGCGCCGCCGTCCTCGCCTCGATGGCCGCGCATTGCGCGCCCAAGGAGCAGTTCTACGGCTTCGTCGACGTGCTCTTCCGAAATCAGGCGACCTGGGGCCACTACGAGCAGCGCGATCCGAAGCTTCGGACACAGATGGCGCAGGCGTCGCTTGCGAAGCTCGTCAAGGTCGGCGGCATGAGCGACGAGACCTTCAACAAGTGCATGGCCGACGAGCCGCTGCGCAAGCGGATCATCGACACGGCCTATCAGGGCCAGACCGAGTACGGCATCGATTCCACGCCGACCTTCTTCGTCAACGGCGTCAAGATCGTGGGCGCGCGGCCTTATGAAGAGTTTGCGAAGGAGCTGGCCGCGGCGGAATCGAAGGCGAAATCCTGAGCCGCGGCGTCGCGGCCCGGGAAACAAGGAAAATAGTCGGGGACGGATAAAGGTATCGTGCAGTTCTCACGGCTTCGGTTGACCGGTTTCAAGTCCTTCGTCGATCCCACCGATCTCGCGATCGAGCCTGGGCTCACGGGGATCGTCGGACCAAACGGCTGCGGCAAGTCGAATCTCGTCGAGGCGCTGCGCTGGGCGATGGGCGAGACCTCCGCCAAGCGCCTGCGCGGCGGCGAGATGGACGACGTGATCTTCGGCGGCACGGGCACCCGCCCCTCGCGCAACGTCGCCGAGGTCGGCCTCCACCTCGACAATGCCGATCGCAGCGCGCCGCAGCTCTATAACGAGCACGCGGAGATCGAGGTCGTCCGCCGCATCGAGCGTGGCATGGGCTCGGCCTATCGCGTCAATGGCAAGGAGGTGCGCGCGCGCGACGTGCAGCTCCTCTTCGCCGATCTCGCGACCGGCGCCCATTCGACGGCGATGGTGAGCCAGGGCCGCATCGGCTGGATCATCGGCGCAAAGCCGATCGAGCGCCGCGCGCTCCTCGAGGAGGCCGCGGGCATTTCCGGCCTGCATGCGCGGCGGCACGAGGCCGAGCTGCGCCTCAAGGCGGCCGAGGCGAACCTCCTCCGCCTCGACGACATCATCCGTACTCAGGAGGAGCAGCTCGAGGCGCTGAAGAAGCAGGCGCGCCAGGCGGGCCGCTACCGGCGCCTTTCCGACCACATCCGCCGCGCCGAGGCGATGGTGCTGCATTTGCGCTGGCGCAAGGCGACTGCCGAGCTCGAGACGGCGACGGAGCAGCTTCGCCTCGTCGAGGGCCAGGTCGGCGACCTCACCATGGCGGCGCTCGCGGCAGAGCGTGCGCGCGAGGAAGCCGCGAGCGTGCTTCCGGGGCTTCGCCAGAGCGAGGCGGCGGCCGCGGCCGAGCTGCAGCGCCTGACGCTCGCCCGCCAGACCCTCGAGGACGAGGAGCGCCGCGTCGGCGAGGCGCGCGCCGCCGCCGAGGCGCGATTGCAGCAAGTGGAGCAGGACCGGCAGCGCGAGACGGCGCTCGCGGAGGACGCGCGCGCCGCGCTCGAGACCCTCGCGGGCGAGCGCTCCGGCATCGAGGCCGCGCAGAGCGGCGAGGCCGAGGCCCAGGCAGCGGCCGACGCCGCGCTCCGGCAAGCGATCACAGAGGCCGCGGAGCGCGAGGCGGAATTGCACCGCCTCACCGAGGAAGCCGCGGCTCTGGAAGCGCGGCGCGCGGCGCTCTCGCGCGAGGCGCAGGAGATGGCGGAACGGCGCGGGCGGCTCGCGGAGCGCCGCGACGACATCGCGCGCCAGCGCGCGGCGCTCGAAGCGGAGGCACTGCCCTCCGGCGTCGTCGAGGCCGCCGTGGCGCTCGTCGCGGCGGCCGAGGCGGAGATGGCGCGTGCGAGCGCCGCCGTCGACGGCGCCGAGGAGGCGCTGCGGCAGGCCGAGACCGCCGAGCAGGCGGCGCGCGGGCCGCTCGAGGCCGCGCAGGCGCGGCGGCAGAAGCTCGCGACCGAGGCGCAGGCGCTGAACGAGCTCCTGGCGGCAACCGCAAGCCGCGAGGCGACGCCGCTCATCGACACGCTCCGCGTCGAGACCGGCTACGAGGCCGCGCTCGGCGCCGCACTCGGCGACGATCTGGCGGCGCCGCTCGATCCCGGGGCACCCATCCACTGGACGACTCTGCCGCCCTACGAGAGCCCGCCCGACCTTCCCTCGGAGGTCGACGGGCTCGCGAATTACGTGACGGCGCCCCCGGTGCTGCAGCGCCGCTTGGGCCAGATCGGAATCGTCGCCGATGCCGAGACCGCGGAGCGCCTGCGCGCGCGGCTCCGGCCCGGACAGCGGCTCGTGAGCCGCGAGGGCGCCCTCTGGCGCTGGGACGGGCTCACGCGCGCGTCAGGGACGCCCACTTCGGCGGCGCAGCGGCTTCGGCAGAGGAACCGACTTGCCGAGCTCGCGGAGCAGCTCGTGGGCGCCGACCGCGATCTCGAGACGGCGACGCAAGCGCTCGAATCCGCCCGCGCCGAGGGCGCGACCGCCGCCGCCGCCGCCCGCACCGCCCGCGGCGCGCTCCAGGAGACGATGCGCTTGCTCGCGGGAACGCGTGAGCGGCAGGTGCAGGTGGCGCAGCGCCAGGCCGAGACCGACACCCGCCTTTCCGCGCTTGCCGAGAGCGCGCGGCAATGCGCCGAGGACTTGGCCGAGGCCGAGCGGCGCGAGGCCGCGGCGCGCGACGCGCACGCGACGCTCGCCGATCCCGCGCTCGCCCGCGAGCGCATCGGCAGCCTCAGGGGCGAGCTCGGCGAGAAGCGCTCGATCGAGGCCGCGCGCCGGAGCGAGCTCGACCGGCTGCTGCGCGAGGCGGAGGCGCGACGCGCGAGGCTTGCGACGGTCACGAGCGAGGAGCGCTCCTGGCGCGAGCGCGCGGAGGCGGCGGCGCGGCAACAGACGGCGCTCGGCGAGCGCCGCGCCGCGCTCGGCGAGGAGATCGCGGCGCTCGAGCGCAAGCCCGCGGAGCTCGCGGCCCAGCGCGAGGCGCTCGCGGAGTCGATCGCGCGCGCGAGCGAGAAGCGGAGCCGAGCCGGCGACGAGCTCGCGGTTGCGGAGACGCGGCTCGGCGAGGCCGAGAAGGCCGCGAAGGCGGCGGAGGGCGAGCTTGCGGCGGCGCGCGAGGAGCGCGTGCGCTCGGAGGGCCTGCGCGACCAGGCGCGGCACGGCTGCGACGAGGTCGCGGCGCGCGTCGCCGAGCGCCTGGGGACGACGCCACAGCAGGTCCCGGAGATCGCGGAGATCGAGCCGGAGGCGGAGCTTCCGGAGCTCGAGCAGGCGGAGACGCGGCTCGAGCGTCTCGTGCGCGAGCGCGAGAACATGGGGCCCGTCAACCTGGTCGCGGAGGCCGAGGCGAACGATCTGGAGCAGCGCGTCACCAGCCTCAAGGCCGAGCGCGAGGATCTCGTCCAGGCGATCGCCAAGCTCCGCCAGGGCATCAATGCGCTGAACCGCGAGGGCCGCGAGCGGCTGGTCGCGGCCTTCGCCAAGGTGAACGAGCATTTCCAGGAGCTTTTCGTCCGTCTCTTCGGCGGCGGGCGCGCGCATCTGGAGCTCCGCGAACCCGAGGAGTCCGCCGATACCGACCCGCTCGAATCGGGACTCGAGATCATGGCGAGCCCGCCGGGCAAGCGGCTCCAGAACCTGTCGCTGCTCTCGGGCGGCGAGCAGGCGCTGACGGCGCTCGCCCTCCTCTTCGCGGTCTTCCTCACCAACCCCGCGCCGATCTGCGTCCTCGACGAGGTCGATGCGCCGCTGGACGACGCCAACGTCGACCGCTTCTGCCGCCTCGTCGACGAGATCGCCGAGAGCGCGCAGACCCGCTTCCTCATCATCACCCACCACCGCATCACCATGGCGCGGATGGACCGGCTCTACGGGGTCACGATGGCCGAGCGCGGCATCTCCCAGCTCGTCTCGGTCGACCTCCAGGCGGCGGAGCGGCTGCGCCAGACCGCGTGAGGCCGAGTGGCCGAAAGCCGCGGGAATCCGCGGCTTTTCCGCGCATGGGGCCGAGGGTTTTCCAGTATTGACAGGTCAGGGACCCACCCCTAAGGTGCGCGCCGTTTCGGCGCTCCCGGCGCTCGGAACAGGGGGCTTTTGCAGCGGCGGCAGTTTAACCGGCGACAGGCGGAAGCGATGACGGAGCCCGAGCGGCCCGATCCCCTCGCGGCGCTGGGAGAGCGCATCGAGAAGGCGCGGCGGGCCCAAGCGGGCAAGCAGCGCTCGCGAGAGGCAGAGGCCGGCCCGTCGTCGAAAGCGGGGATGGGCCTCGGCTTCCGGATCGGGCTCGAGCTGGTGGTTGCCGTCGCCGTGGGCGTAGGCCTCGGCTGGGCGTTCGACCGGTGGCTCGGCACCCGGCCCTGGGGATTGCTGGTGTTCGTCTTCCTCGGGATCGGCGCGGGCATGAGCAACGTCTACCGCGTCGTCAAGGGGCTCGGGATGGGCGTGGGGTACAAGGGCGGCGGGGAAGCGAAGAACGACTGGGACGAGGACTGACGTGGCGGCGGAATCGAGCCCTCTGCATCAATTCACGATCGAGCGCATTGCCGAGATTCACATCGGCGGGCTCGATCTCTCCTTTACCAACTCGGCGCTCTTCATGACGGTGGCGGCCGGCCTCGTCACGTTGATCATGCTGCTGGCATCGCGCGGAGGAAGCGACATTCCGGGGCGGCTCCAGTCCTTCGCGGAGATGCTCTACGACTTCATCGCCAACATGCTCGAGGAGAACGTGGGCGAGGAGGGACGGCGGTACTTCCCCTTCCTCTTCACGCTCTTCACCTTCGTCCTCTTCGGCAATCTCCTGGGGATGATCCCCTACAGTTTCACCTTCACCAGCCACATCGTCGTGACCTTCGCGATGGCGGCGACGGTGTTCGTGGGCGTGACGCTCATCGGGATCTTCCGGCACGGCTTCCACTTCCTGAGCTTCTTCGTGCCGCACGGTGTACCAAAGCCGCTGCTGCTGCTGCTGGTGCCGATCGAGATCCTCTCCTACTTCATCCGCCCCTTCACGCTGGCGATCCGGCTCTTTGCGAACATGGTCGCGGGCCACACCATGCTCGTGATCTTCGCGGGCTTCGTGGGATCGCTGGGCGTCTTCTTCTTCGCGCCGATCGTGATGGATGCGGCGATCGTCCTGCTGGAATTCCTGGTGGCGGCGCTGCAAGCCTACGTCTTCACCATCCTGTCCTGCCTCTACCTCAAGGACGCGATACACCTGCACTGAGCGGCGGAGCGCCGCCATCCCCATTCCCATTCCAACGAGAGGATCTTCCCCATGGACATCGCAGCGGCAAAAATGATCGGCGCGGGCCTCGCCTGCATCGCGCTGGTGGGCGCCGGTATCGGCATCGGCAACGTCTTCTCCTCCCTCATCAACTCGCTCGCGCGCAATCCTTCGGCGCAGGTGACGACCTGGGCGTTCCTGGGCTTCGCGCTTGCCGAGGCGACGGGCCTCTTCGGCCTGCTGATCGCCTTCATGATCCTGTTCGCGTTCTGAGGCAGCGCCGGCTGGGCTCTCGGGCCGCCGGCGCGGAGCGCGCGATGCGTCACCTCGTCCCCGCGAAACTCCCCACGCAAGCCCTCGGGCTAGCGGCGGCGCTGCTTGCGCCCTCGCCTCCCGCCTTCGGGGCGGAAGGGGGGATGCCGCAGCTCGACTCCTCGACCTTCGTCTCGCAGGTCTTCTGGCTCGCGGTCATCTTCATCGTGCTCTACCTGCTAATGGCGCGCGTGGCGCTGCCGCGGTTGAGCGCGCTGATGGCCCGGCGCAAGACGCGGATCGACGGGGATCTCGAGCGCGCGTCGAAGATGAAGGCGGAAGCCGATGCGGTGATGGCCGCCTATCAGCGCGCGCTCGCGGATGCGCGCAACGAGGCGCAGGCGACCGTCAAGGAGGCGATCGACCGCTTCAACGCGGAGGCCTCCGAGCGTCAGCGCGCGGCCGGCGAGAAGCTCGCCGCGGAGACTTCGGCGGCCGAGGCCCGGATCGCCGAGGCAAAGACCGCCGCGCTCGCCAACCTCCGCGGCGTCGCGATCGACGTCGCGCGCGCCACCGCGCGGAAGCTCACCGGCGCCGACGTCGACGACGCGCGCGCTGCCGCCGCGGTCGACCGCGTGATGAAGGAGCGCGGCTGATGCTCGATCTTTTCCGCCACGACCCCGAGCTCGCGGTCGCCATCGCCTTCGTCCTCGCGATCGCGCTCGTCGGAAAGAAGGCCTGGAAGGCGGTCACGGGCATGCTCGACGCCCGCTCCGCCAAGATCGCCGGCGAGATCGAGGAGGCGGAGCGGCTGCGCGACGAGGCGCAGCGCGCACTCGCGGAGGTGCAGCGCCTGCAGCGCGACGCGCAGCAGGAAGCCGCCGCCATCATCGCCCACGCCAAGGAAGAGGCTGAGCGCAACGTCGAGCGCGCGAAGCGCGACCTTGCCGCCGCGCTGGAGCGCCGCGAGCGACTCGCCGCCGAGAAGCTCGCCCTCGCCGAGAGCAAGGCGCTCGCGGAGGTGCGCAACGCCGCCGTCGACATCGCCATCGGCGCCGCCCGCGAGGTGATCGCCGCCGGCATGAGCGACACCCAAGCGAGCGCCCTCGTCGACGGCGCGATCGCCGACCTGCCCCAGCGGCTGCATTGATTTCTCCCTCTCCCCAACGGGGAGAGGGCCGGGGCGAGGGGGCGGCGCGCTCCGCCCCTCACCTAACCTCTCCCCGAGGGGAGAGGGATTCCTTCACTCCCTCAGCGCTTGCTCCGCGTGCATGAAATCGAGACCGAGGTCGCGGGCGACGGCGGGGTGGGTGATCGTGCCGGCGTGGACGTTGAGGCCGCTCATGAGATTGCGGTCCTCGCTGAGCGCCTTGCGCCAGCCCTTCGCCGCGAGCGCCTCGACGAAGGGAAGCGTCGCGTTGTTGAGCGCGAAGGTCGAGGTGCGCGCGACCGCGCCGGGCATGTTGGTGACGCAGTAGTGGATGACGCCATCGACGACGTAGGTCGGCTGCGCGTGCGTCGTAGGGCGGCTCGTCTCGAAGCAGCCGCCCTGGTCGATCGAGATGTCCACGAGCACCGAGCCCGGCTTCATCCGCTTGACCATGTCGCGGGTGACGAGCTTCGGCGCCGCCGCGCCCGGCACCAGCACCGCCCCCACCACGAGATCCGCCGCCAGCACCTCGCGCTCGATGTTCTCGATGGTCGCGAAGAGCGTATGGAGCTGCGAGCCGAATTGCATGTCGAGCTCGTAGAGCCGGTGCAGCGACTTGTCGATCACGGTGACGTAGGCCTCGAGCCCCATCGCCATGCGCGCGGCGTTGGTGCCGGCGACGCCGCCGCCGAGGATCACGACCTTGGCCGCGGCCACACCGGGTACGCCGCCCAAGAGCATGCCCATGCCGCCCTGCTCCTTCTCGAGGCAATGGGCGCCCACCTGGATCGACATCCGGCCCGCGACCTCGCTCATCGGCGCGAGGAGCGGCAAGCCCCCGCGCTGGTCGGTCACGGTCTCGTAGGCAATCGCGGTGACGCCCCGGCGCATCAGCCCCTCGGCCTGCGCCTTGTCGGCGGCGAGATGCAGATAGGTGAAGAGCACCTGGTCCTTGCGCAGGAGCGCAATCTCCTGCGGCTGCGGCTCCTTCACCTTCACGACGAGCTCGGCTTCTCCGAAGACTGCGGCGGCGTTCGGTACCACCTCGGCGCCGACGGCCTCGTACGCCTCGTCCGGAAAGCCGATGCCCGCGCCGGCGCCGGTCTCGACCGCGACGCGATGGCCCTTGTGGATGAGCTCGCGCGCGCTGCCGGGCACCAGCCCCACGCGGTACTCGTGGGTCTTGATCTCCTTGGGCACTCCGATCCGCATGCTACCCCCTTCACTCGCCCGCGCGATCGAGACGATCGCAGGACGCGCCTATTGCCGGAAGCTCGGGTCCTTCGCGTCGAGAAGCCGCAGCAGTGCCGGCCACTCGCGCTCGCCGCGGGGGCCGTAGGATTCGAACTGCTGCGCGGTGTGCTCGGCGACCTCCTCGGAGAGAACCTTGACGGTGCCGCCGGAGGCCATCGTATCCATCTGGATGCGGCAGGACTGCTCCAGATAGTACATGAGCGAGAAGGCCTCCGGCACCGTCCGACCCGCAGTGAGGAGGCCGTGATTGCGGAGGATCATCGTGTGCTTCGAGCCGAGATCGCGCACGAGGCGCTCGCGCTCGTCGAAATCGTCGGCGACGCCCTCGTAGTCGTGATATGCCACGCGGTTGTGATAGGCCGCGGAGAATTGATTGAGCGAGAGCAGCCCCTCCTCGAGACAGGAGACCGCGACGCCGGAGCGCGTGTGAGTGTGCAGCACGCAATTCACGTCCGGCCGCGCACCCAGCACGGCGCTGTGGATCACGAACCCCGCACGATTGACCTGATAGGCGGTCGGGTCCACCGGCCGAGCGTCCATGCCCATCTTGACCAGGCTCGAGGCAGTGATCTCGTGGAACATCAGCCCGTAGGGATTGAGGAAGAATTGATCGGGCCGCCCCGGCACCCGCGCGGAGATGTGCGTGAAGACGAGGTCGTCCATGCCGAAATGAGCGATCAGCCGATAGCAGGCAGCGAGGCTGACGCGTACGTCGCGCTCGCTGACGCGCTCAGGGCTCTGGACGGATTTCAGCACGACCTGCGACATCGGCGGCTCCAAGCTGTTTGTCGTCGAGATAGTCTAGCCGCCCGCGGCTGCGCGAGCCAGCGGCATGGCCTCGCTCCCATGGAGGAGATGGAGAACTCGTTCCGCGATCGCGAGCGATGCCGTCAATCCCGGAGATTCTATTCCAAAGAGATTGACGAGGCCGGGAACGCCGTGCGTCTCGGGCCCTTGGATCGTGAAATCGGCCGCGGGCTCCTTGGGGCTGCTGATCTTGGGGCGCACGCCCGCATAGCCCGGCTGCAAGGCGCCGTCGGGCAGCGCCGGCCAGTAGGTGCGAATCGCCGCGTAGAACTTTTCGCCGCGGCGGGGATCGACGGTGTAGTCGATGCTATCGATCCATTCGGTATCGGGGCCGAAGCGCGCCTGACCCGCCATGTCGAGGGTGAGGTGCACGCCCAGCCCCGCCGCTTCCGGCGCGGGATAGATGAGCCGCGTGAACGGCGCTCGGCCGGAGAGGCTGAAATAGACGCCGCGGCAGTAATACGCGGTCGGAATCGCGGCCTGCGGAATTCCCGCGATCGCGCGCGCAAACGTGGGCGCGTAGAGGCCGGCGCTATTGACGAGCAGCTCCGTGCGCAACCGCATCGGCTCCTCGCCGCAGACTTCCAGCAGGAAGCCGCGCTCCTCGACGCGGCCGCTCAGCACCGGCGCGCGAAGCGCCAGCGCCGCGCCTGCCGCCTCGGCGTCGCCCTGATAGGCCAGCATGAGCGCGTGGCTGTCGACGATCCCCGTCGAGGGCGAGAGAAAGGCCTTGACGCAGGCGAGGTTGGGCTCGAGCGCCCTCGCCTCGGCCGCGCTCAGCCACTGCAGATCGTCGACGCCGTTGGCGCCTGCCCTGACCCAGACCGATTCGAGGGATTTGATCTCCTCGTCGCGGCAGGCCACCAACAGTTTGCCGAGGCGCTTGTGCGCGACGCCATGCTCCGCGCAATAGGCGTAGAGCGCTCGCCGACCCTCGACGCAGAGTGCCGCCTTGAGACTATTTTTTGGATAATAGAGACCCGCGTGGATGACCTCGCTGTTGCGCGAGGAGGTATCGGAGCCGATCCAGCGCTCCTTCTCCAGCACCAGCACCTCGCGGCCCGCCCGCGCCAAGGCACGCGCCACCGCGAGTCCCACCACCCCCGCACCCACCACCACGCATTCGACCGCGGCTTCGTTCATCGCGCCTCCGCAGGAATCCCGGGCCATCCTGGTCGATGAGACCGCGCGAAACAAGCACGCGCGCATGGTTGGGTTGCGATCGCCAAGGCTATACGGCGCAGCCTCCGGCCACTAGCTTCGCCGGGATCGTCGCTTGCCGCGGGAATTCGATGACCGAGACTCACCAGCGCCGCACGGCCTTTCTGCTGGCAATCTGCCAGGCCTTCTACCTCTCGGCCTCATCGGTCGGGACGGCGTCGAGCGGGCTCGTGGGCGCGGGTCTCGCTCCGACGCCGCTCCTGGCGACGCTCCCCTATTCGCTCATCCCCATGACGAACGCCGCCGTCACCGTCCCCGCCTCCTTCCTGATGGCGCGGCTCGGGCGGCGCGTGGGCTTCCTGCTCGGAGGGTTCCTCGGCGGTCTCGGCGGGCTCCTCTCGGCATGGGCGATCTTCCGGCGCGACTTCGCGATGTTCTGCGTCGGCAATGCGCTCTGGGGCTGCTTCCAGGCGACGGCGCAGTACTACCGGTTCGCCGCTGCCGACGGGGCGAGCCCGGCCTTCCGCAGCCGCGCGGTCTCCTGGGTGCTCGCGGGCGGCGTCATCGCGGCGGCGATCGGGCCGCAGATCGCGGTCTACGCCAAGGATCTCCTCGCCCCCGTGCTCTACGCCGGCTCCTACCTCGCGGTCGCCGCGCTCTCGGCGATCACCATTCTCACCCTCGCCTTCCTGGCCATTCCGACACCTTCGCGCGCGGAGCGCGCTGCGGCCGCCGCTGGACGCCCCTTCCGCGAGATCGCGCGCCAGCCCGTCTTCGTCGCCGCGGTCGCCAACGGCGTCATCGGCTATGCCGTCATGAGCTTCATCATGACGGCAACGCCGCTCGCCGCCGTCGATTGCGGCCATACACCCGCCGACGCCTTCGGCATCATCCGCTTCCATCTCATCGGCATGTTCCTGCCGGCATTCTTCACCGGCCACCTCATCCATCGCTTTGGCATTCCCGCGATTGCGCTCACGGGGACGGCGATGCTCGTCGTCTGCGGCCTGGTCGCGGTCGCCGGGACGAGCCTCGTCCATTTCTGGATTGCGCTCGCGCTCCTCGGCTTCGGCTGGAATTTCATGTTCGTCGCGGGGACCACGCTGCTCACCCACGCCTATCGGCCCGAGGAGCGCGCCAAGGTGCAGGGTATGAACGAGTTCCTGATCGCGGGCTCGGCCGCGCTCGGCTCCTTCTCCGCGGGCGGCGTCTTCGGCACGCTCGGCTGGAACGCCCTCAATCTCCTGGTGCTGCCGCTCCTCGCGGCGGTCGCGTCGATCACGATCTGGTACGCGCTCACCCAACCCGCCGCGCGGGAAGCGGCTTGAAGCGCGCTACTTCCGCCCGGTCTTGTGCCGATTGAGCCGGCGCTCCATGCGCCGCGCGTAGCTCGACATCGCGAAGCAGCAGACGAAGAACATCACCATCGTGAAGACGTAGCCCTCGCGCGCGAAGCCGAGCCAGGCCGGGTCCTTGAGCGCCTGGTTGATCGCGCCGAGGACATCGAAGAGGCCGATGATGGTGACGAGCGTCGTGTCTTTGAAGAGGTCGACCACGTTGTTGACGATACCGGGCATGACGTGGCGGAGCGCCTGCGGCAGGACCACGAAGGCCTGTACCTGCCACCAGCGCAGGCCCACGGAATAGGCGGCTTCCTCCTGTCCCATGGGCACGCCCTGAAGGCCGCCGCGCACGGTCTCCGCCATATAGGCGCCGTTGAAGAGCACGAGCGCGACCAGGGCGCGGATCAGCCGGTCGATGTGCACGCCATCCGGCAGGAAGAGCGGGATCATCAGGGCCGAGATGATCAGCACCGCGAGCAGCGGCACTGCGCGCCAGAACTCGATGAAGCAGATCGAGATCGTCTTGACGATCATGAGCTCCGAGCGCCGGCCCAGCGCCAGCAGGATCCCCAGCGGAAGCGACCCCGCCACCACCACGAAGGCGACGAGGACGTCGAGCATCAGCCCGCCCCATTTCGTGGTGTCGACGTAAGGCAGGCCAAGCACTCCGCCCACGAGGAGCAGCGTCGCCAAGGCCGGAAATACCGTCAGCAGCATCAGGACCCAGAACCCGCGCCGGCGCGTGCTGTCACGCAGCACGGGAACGCTGAATGCCGCGAGGAGGAGACCCGTGAGGACGACGCGCCAGGTCTCCTCGGGCGGATAATGGCCGTAGAAGAAGAGCGGCAGGCGCATGCGAATGAAGGTCCAGCACGCGCCCTCGCCCTCGCAGGCGGCTTTGGTCGCGCCGGAGATCGTGGCGTCCGTCACCACCCAGCGTAAGAGCGGCGGCAGTACCAGAAAGAGGAGACCCAGGACCGCGAGCGTCAACGCGCTGTTCCCGAGCGAGCCGAAGAAATTGCGGCGCAGCCAGTCGAGCGCGCGAGGAACGAGCCCTTCCACCCGGTCCGGCGCCCGATCGTCGTAGCCGATTCCCGGAGCATATCCCTCGCGCTGGACCGTCATCGCTCCACCAGCGCCACGCGGCGGTTGTACCAGTTCATCGTCAGCGAGGTCAGCAGATTGAGCGTGAGGAAGATCGCGACCACGATCGAGATGGTCTCGATCTCCTTCCCGGCCTGGTTCAGCACGGTGCCCGTGAAGATCGCGAAGAGCTCGGGATAGGCGATGGCGGCGCCGAGCGAGCTGCTCTTGATGATGTTGAGGTACTGGCTCGTCATCTGCGGCACCATGATCCTGAGCGCCTGCGGCAGGATGACGAGGCCGAGCCGCTGCCAAGAATGGAGGCCGATCGCGAGCGCTGCCTCGTGCTGGCCCCTGGGAATCGCCTCGATCGAGCCGCGCACGATCTCCGCGATGAACGCGGAGGCGTAAATCGAGATGCCCATCCAGAGCGCCACCAGCTCAGGCGGCACTTGCGTCCCGCCCGCGAGATTGAAGCCCTTGAGCTCGGGGTAAGTCAGGTGGTCGACGCCCGCCGCAAAGAAGGCAAGCGCGAGCACCGGCAGCAGCAGCGCTTTGCGGCCGATGCGCTCCCCGCCGATCCGGAGCCGCCAGACGAAGGGCGTGGCCGCAAGGCAGGCGAGCGCAAGCCACGACAGCCAATCCAGGTCCGGATCCATGACCGCGTCGGGAATGTAGAGGCCGCGGATGTTGAGCAGAATGCCGCCGGGAAGCGCGATGCTCTGTCGCGGCGACGGCAGCGCCTGCAGCACGCCCACGTACCAGAAGATGATCTGCACGAGCTGCGGCGTATTGCGCACGAATTCGATGTAGGCGAGCGCGATGTTGCGCACGAGCCAATTGACGGAGAGCCGCATGATGCCCACGAGGAGCCCGAGCAGCGTCGCCGTCACGATCGCGAGCACGGAGACCAGCACGGTGTTGAGCAAGCTGACCAGCAGCGCGCGCGCGTAAGTATTGAAGACCGTCCAGCTAATGAGGTGGAAGGGGATGTCGAAATGCGATTCCTGCTCGAGGAAACCGAAGCCGAAGTGCAGGTTCTTGCGCGCGAGATTCTCGCCGACGTTTCCGACGATGATCCAGCCGCCCGCCGCCACGGCCAGCAGCAGAAGCCACTGGCCGAGGTAGGCGCGGCGCGACGGGCGCCGGATCATCCCGACATCCCCTCCCGGTCTCGCTCTAGCGCCAAGGCAGCGGGTATTGCAGCCCGCCCTTGTTGTAGAGCTCGTTCCAGCCGCGCGGCAGCTCCAGCGGACCGAAGTACTTCGCGTAGTTCTCGCCGTAATTGCCAACGGATTTCACAATGCGATAGGCCCATTCGTTGTCGACACCGAGCTTCTTGCCGAAGTTCTCCTCGAGACCGAGGAAGCCCCGGACCTCGGGGTTCGTCGCGGTCTTCTTGATCTCGTCGACGTTCGCCTGGGTGATGCCCAGCACCTCCGCCTCGAGCATCGCGAAGTGCACCCAGCGGACGAGGATGTTCCAGCGCTCGTCGCCCTGACGCGTCATGGAGCCCAGGAACTCGCGTGAGATGAGCTCGGGCAGGATCACCCAATCCGAGGGCTTCTTCATCGCTGAGCGAGCGGCCGCGACGCTGCCACCGTCGTCCGTGTAGCCGTCGCACCGGCCGGACTCGGCCGCGGCGAAGGCCTCCTCGGACTTCTCGAACAGCAAGGTGTTGATCTTGATGTTGTTGGCGCGGCCATAGTCCGCGATGTTGAGCTCGAGCGTCGTGCCCGTAAGAACGCAGATGGTGGCGCCGTTGAGTTCCTTCACGTGCGCGACGTTGAGGCTCTTCCGCACCATGAAGGCCTGACCGGTGAAGAAATTGACGGTGCCATGCGCGAGGCCGAGCTCGGTGTTGCGCGTGAGCGTGAGCGTGGAGTCGCGGATGAGCACGTCGATCTCACCGGATTGCAGCACCGTGAAGCGCACCTTCGAGGTCGTTCCGATGTACTTCACCTTGTCGGCGTCGCCGAGAAGCGCTGCGGCGATGGCGCGGCAATAGGCGATGTCGAGGCCCTGCCACTTGCCCGAGGCATCCTGGAACGCGAAGCCGGGAATGCCGGTGTCGACGCCGCAGATGAGCTCTCCGCGCTTCTTGATCGCGTCCATTGTCGCGCTCTTCACGTCATAGGTCTGCGCGCGGCTCTCGCCGGCGAGCCCGAGCATGCCGGCGGCGAGGGCGCAGCATGTAACCACCTTCAGCAACGATCTCATCGAAGACCTCCCTGGGTTGAGGCGGGAATGCCCGCCGGCTAGTCGTACGCGATGGGCGTCGCGTGCCACCCTCCGGCACGCCGCGCCCAGAATTCCTCGCGCAGGCGCGAGGAGACCGGTCCCGGCCTGTCATTGCCGAGAATCCGTCCATCGAGGCGCGAGGCCGGCATGATGCCGCCGGCCGTCGTCGCCAGGAAAATCTCGTCGGCGTCCCTGAGCTCGGCTCCCGTGATCGCGCGGATTGCACAGGGAATGCCCAGGAGGCCGCACAACTCGAGCACCGAGAGGCGCGTGATCCCCTCGAGCGCGCCGCGATCCGGCGTCACGACGGCGCCGTCGATCACGGCGAAGACGTTGAAGCCCGGCCCTTCCGTCACGAACCCCTCGAGATCGAGGAGCACGCAGCTATCGGCCCCGCGGTCCAATGCCTCGAAGAGGCCGCGGGTCAGGTCGCCCCAGTGGAAATTCTTGACCTTGGGATCGACCGAGGCCTCGGGGATCCGCGGCACGCTCGCGGTGATGAGGTGGGCGCCGCGCTTCTGCACCTCCGGCGGGATGACCCAGACCCAGGGGATGGCGAAGGCCACGAGGTAATTCCGGCAATTGGCGGGGTGCCGCGGCAGGCCCGGCTTCGGCAGGCCGCGCAGGCAATCCATGGCGACATAGGCCTCGCGCAAGCCGGTGCGGCGCACGCACTCCGCGAGCACGCCGTGGATTTCGTCGTCGCTCAGACCGGGATCGAGCCGGAGCGCCCGCATGGAATTGCGAAAGCGCCGAATGTGGTCGTCCAGGCGGAAGAACGCCCCGCCCCAGACGCCGACCACGTCATAGGTGACGTCCGACCGCCGGTAGCCCCAATCGGTTACCGGGATCGCCGCCTCCTCCACAGGCATGAAGCGGCCGTCGACATAGGCCGCCCCCGCCGACCACAGGGCCGTCGACATCACGGTCACCCCCTTTTGATGGACCGGACGCCCGCTCATTCAAGCATGAAGCATGCCGCAATGCACGCGGCTCGCGGCTCAGCCTCCGGTGAGCTCGAGCCACTCCTGCTCGCTGAGCATCTTGACCCCGAGCTCCTTCGCCTTGTCCGCCTTGGAGCCCGCTTCCTCGCCGACGACGACGTAGTCGGTCTTCTTGGAAACGCTGCCGGCGACGTTGGCGCCCAAAGCCTCGGCGCGCGCCTTCGCCTCCGAGCGCGTCATCGCCGTGAGCGTCCCCGTGAAGACCACGGTCTTGCCGGCAATCTTGGAATGGGCGGTCTTCGGCGCCTCGAAATCCGCGACTTCCACTTCCTTCAGAAGCTCGTCCATGAGCTTGCGGTTGTGCGGCTCCGCGAAGAATCCGACGATGTCCGCAGCCATGTCCTCGCCGATGCCGTGGATGTCGTTGAGCGTCTGCCAGGCCTCGCCCTCGGCATGCTGCGCCGCGATCATCTCCTTGCGCCAGCGCTCCAGCGACCTGTAGTAGCGCGCGAGCAGCTTCGCCGTTGCCTGCCCCACCTGCGGAATGCCCAGCGCGTAAATGAAGCGGTCGAGCGAGATCTTGCGCCGCGCCTCGATCGCATCGACGAGTTTCCGCGCGCTCTGCGGTCCCCAGCCCTCACGCTCCGCGATCTCTTCGACGCGGTCCTTGAGGCGGAAGATGTCGGCGGGCGACTTGATGAGCTTGTCGTCCCAGAATTCCTCGATGTGCTTGGCGCCGAGGCCCTCGATGTCGAAGGCGTCGCGCGAGACGAAATGCCGGAGGCGCTCCACCGCCTGCGCCGCGCAGATGAGCCCGCCGGTGCAGCGCCGCACGGCCTCGCCGGGCTCGCGCACCGCGAGGCTGTTGCAGACCGGACATTTGTGCGGAAAGACGTAAGCCTTGGCGCCGCGCGGGCGCTTCTCCGCCACCACTCCCACGATCTGCGGGATCACGTCGCCCGCGCGCTGCACGATCACGGTATCGCCGATGCGGATGTCCTTCCGCGCGATCTCGTCCTCGTTGTGGAGCGTCGCGCGCTGGACGACGACGCCGCCCACGGTGATCGGCTTCAGCATCGCCACCGGCGTCAGCGAGCCCTGGCGCCCCACCTGCACGATGATGTCCTCGAGCAGGGTCTGCGCCTGCTCCGCCGGGAATTTGTGCGCGAGCGCCCAGCGCGGCGCACGCGTCGCCATGCCCAGCCGCTCCTCGAGGTCGAGGTCGTTCACCTTGTAGACGACGCCGTCGATGTCATAGGGGAGATCGGCGCGCTCCCCGAGCATCGCGCGGTAGTAATCGAAGAGCTGATCCACGCCGTGACAGAGCTTCGATTTCGGATTGACGGAGAAGCCCCAGTCCCGGAAGTGCTTGAGGATCTCCGCATGCGTCTTGGCGAAGGGCTCGCTGCTGCCGCCCAGGGCATAAGCGAAGAACCTGAGCGGGCGCGAGGCCGTGATCCCGGGATCGAGCTGGCGCAGCGAGCCCGCGGCGGCGTTGCGGGGATTGGCGAAGATGGGCTCCTCCGCCTTCTCGCGCTCGGCGTTGAGCGCGAAGAAGCCCTTGTGCTCGAGATAGACCTCGCCGCGTACCTCCAGCACATCGGGCCAGCCGCGGCCCTCGAGCTGCTTCGGGACGGTGCGGATCGTCTTGATGTTCGCGGTGACGTCCTCGCCGACGAGCCCGTCTCCCCGCGTCGCGCCCAGGACGAGCTTCCCCTTCTCGTAGCGGAGCGCCGAGGAGAGCCCGTCCATCTTCGGCTCCGCCACGACTGCGATGCGGTCCTCGGCGACGCGGGCCAGGTCCTCTGGGCGCTTGAAGTAGTTGCGGATGCTCTGGAAGAAGCCGCGGACGTCGTCCTCGTCGAAGGCGTTGTCGAGCGAGAGCATCGGCGTCGCATGCGCGACCTTGGCGAAGCCGCCTGCGGGCGCGGCACCCACGCGCCGGCTCGGGCTGTCCGCGCGGATGAGAGAGGGAAAGCGCTTCTCGATCGCGACGTTCCGGCGCTGCAGCGCGTCGTACTCGGCATCGGAGATCTCCGGCATCGCCTCCTGGTAATAGAGGCGATCGTGGCGTGCGATCTCCTTCGCGAGGCGCTCGAGCTCGGCTGCGGCCTCCTGCTCCGAGAGCGCGGCGACGGGCTTCTCCGCGAGAGCGGATTTCTTCGGTGTCACGACGGCCCCGCTCCCATCAGGCTTGCCGCGGCGGCGCGCGCCTCGGCGGTGACGACGCTGCCGGAGAGCATCCGCGCGATCTCCTCGCGCCGCTCCGCGGCCGAGAGCTCGTCGACCGTCGTGAGCGTCTTGCTCGCGGCTTGGCGCTTCGCGACCCGCCAATGATGGGTACCCTTGGCCGCGACCTGCGGGGAATGCGTCACGACGAGCACCTGCAGGCTCTCGCCGAGACGATGGAGGCGCTCGCCCACCGCCGCCGCGACCGCGCCGCCGATGCCGCTGTCGACCTCGTCGAAGACGAGCGTCGTCGCCGGCAATGTGCGCGCGAGCACCACCTTGAGCGCGAGGAGAAAGCGCGCGAGCTCGCCGCCGGATGCGATCTTGCCGATCGGTCCCGGCGGCGCGCCGGGATTGGTCTGCACCTCGAAATGGATGCGCTCGGCGCCCCACTCGCCCCATTCCGGCTCCGGCAATACCGTGAGCACGGTCGCGAAGCGCGCGCGCTCGAGCTTGAGCGGCTTCAGCTCCTTCGCGACCGCGGCATCGAGCGCCTTTGCCGCCGCGCGGCGGCGCTCGCCGACGCGGCTGGCGGCCGCGACGTAGTCGTTGCGGAGCTCTGCCTCGCGGCGCTGCAGTTTCTTGACCTCGCCGCCGCCGTCCTCGAGCGCTGCGACTTTGGCAGCGATCTCGGTCCTGAGATCCACGAGCCCGTCGACGCTCACACCGTGCTTCCGCGCGAGCGCGCGGAGCGCGAAGAGCCGCTCCTCGATCTGCTCCAGGCTCAATCCCGCGGGGCCGAGCTCGCGGAGCGCGGCCTCGACTTGCGCGGTAGCCTCGCGCAGCTCGCCCGCGACGCGCTCGAGTGCGGCGACCGCGGGATCGAGCCGCTCGCCGAGCTTGTCGCGCAGCCGCTCCAGCGGGCGGAGCGCGGCGTTGACCGCGCGGCCGGCGCCGCGCTCGCCCGCGAGCTCCGCGAGCGCGCCCTCGAGCGCCTCGCCGAGCTTCTCGCGCTGCTGCAGGAAGCCGCGGGAGTCCGCGAGCCGCTGCTCCTCGCCCGCCTCGGGCTTCAGCGTCTCGAGCTCGCCGAGCGCGTGGCGCAAGTAGTCCTCCTCGGCGCGTGCCTTGGTGAGGCGCTGCTCCGCCGCCGCCCGCGCCTCCCGCGCCTCGCGCCAGGCGCGGAACGCCGCGCGCAGGGTCTCGATCTCCTTGCCGTACCCCCCGAAGGCGTCGAGCGCCTCGCGATGCGTCGCCGGGTCGAGCAGGCCGCGCTGTGCGAATTGGCCCTCGATCTCCACCAGCAACTCGCCGACCTCGCGCAGCAAGCCGATACTCGCGGGCTGGTCGTTGATGAAGGCACGGCTGCGGCCGTCGGCGGCGAGGACCCGGCGCAGCACCGCCCGGTCCTCCTCCCCGCCGACGAAACCGTGCTCCGCAAGGAGGCGCCGCGCGGGATGCTCGGCGGGGAGCGAGAATTCCGCGCTGACCACCGCCTGCTCGGCGCCGGGCCGCACCAACCCGCTCTCGGCGCGCACGCCCAGCGCAAGCCCCAGCGCGTCCAGCAGGATCGATTTCCCCGCGCCGGTCTCGCCAGTGAGCACGCCGAGGCCCGGATGGAATCCGAGCTCGAGCCGGTCGATCAGAACGACGTCGCGGATGGAAAGGCTTTGCAGCATCTGGCTCGCGGGGAGGAGACCGCTCTCATCGCAAGGGATGATAGCGGGGCGGCATCCGCGGAGCCAGCGTCAGCGGGGGTGCAACCGGGCGCCCGCCGGGCCAGCGCTGCTTGCGGACTTCGGCCAAACGGGCGTGACCGAACGGTCCCGCCCCTCTAACATTCGGCCCGGCTGCACAATCGCGGGCAGGTCGCGTATTACATGCGCTCATGGAGACCTGGCCGCAAATCCGGGAATGGCGGGCTGGCGAGCGGCGACGGCTCATTGCCGCGCGCATGGCATTTCGAGGCGCCGCGCGTCAGCGCTGCGATCGGGCCATTACCGCGGCGCTGTCCCAGCTCGTTCCGCCTGGGGTCCCGGTCGGATTCTATTGGCCGATTCGAGGCGAGCCCGACCTCCGTGGATTCGTGTCGGGGCTTCTCGACCACGGCGCGCGGCTTGCGCTGCCGGTCGTGGTCGAGAAGAAGGCCCCCGTGGAGTTCAGGGCCTGGCGCCCCGACGCGCCCATGGCGTCCGGCATTTGGGACATCCCCGTACCGGCGGGGGGAGAGCGGATGCGGCCCGAAGTCTTGCTCGTTCCGCTGGTCGGCTTCGACGAGCGCTGCTATCGGTTGGGCTACGGCGCGGGCTATTATGACCGCACCCTGGCCGCGCTACCCCGGGAGACGCTGGCCATCGGCGTCGGCTACGAGCTTTCCCATCTCCGGACCGTTTACCCGCAACCTCACGACGTACCCATGAGCATCATCGTGACCGAGGCACGCGTCATTCGGCGATCCTCGCACACATAGAATCGACGGGGGGAATCAGATGAGCACGCAGCACGAAGCACCTAGATCCGACATCGAGATCGCGCAAGCCGCGCGCATGCGGCCGATCACCGAGGTCGGCCGCGAAAAGCTCGGGATCCCGGCCGACGCGCTCCTCAATTACGGGCCTTACAAGGCCAAACTCTCGATGGACTTCGTCCGCACGCTGCAGGAACGGGCGGACGGGAAGCTGATACTGGTCTCGGCGATCACTCCCACCCCTGCCGGCGAGGGCAAGACGACCACGACCGTCGGCCTCGGCGATGCGCTCAATCACATTGGCAAGCGGGCGGCAATTTGTCTGCGCGAGCCGAGCCTCGGTCCCTGCTTCGGCATGAAGGGCGGCGCGGCCGGCGGCGGCTATGCGCAAGTCGTGCCCATGGAAGACATCAATCTGCACTTCACCGGCGATTTTCATGCGATCGGCACCGCGAACAACCTGCTCGCGGCGCTCATCGACAACCAGATCTACTGGGGCAACGAGCTCGGCATCGATCCGCGCCGGGTCACCTGGCGCCGCTGCATGGACATGAACGACCGCGCGCTTCGATCGATCGTGAATTCCTTGGGCGGCGTCGCCAACGGCTTCCCGCGCGAGGATGGGTTCGACATCACCGTCGCCTCGGAAGTGATGGCGATTTTTTGTCTCGCCAGCGATCTCGCGGATCTGCGGCAGCGTCTCGGCAACATCATCGTGGCGCAAACCCGCGCCCGCAAGCCCGTGCGCGCGGCGCAACTCAAGGCCGACGGCCCGATGGCGGCGCTTCTGAAGGATGCGATAGCGCCGAACCTCGTCCAGACGCTCGAGAGCAACCCTGCCTTCGTGCATGGCGGCCCCTTCGCCAACATCGCGCATGGCTGCAACTCCGTGATCGCCACGCGGGCAGCGCTAAAGCTCGCGGACTACGTCGTCACCGAGGCCGGGTTCGGCGCCGATCTCGGCGCGGAGAAGTTCATCGACATCAAATGCCGCAAGGCCGGATTGCGGCCGGATGCGGTGGTTCTGGTCGCGACGATCCGGGCGCTCAAGATGCACGGCGGCGTGGAGAAGCAGGACCTGAAGGCGGAGAATGTCGCGGCGCTCCGAAAGGGGTTTGCCAATTTGAAGCGCCACGTCTCGAATCTGCGCGATCATTTCGGGCTCCCGGTCGTCGTCTCGATCAACCGGTTCAGCGCCGACACCGAGGCCGAGACCACGACGCTGAAAGAACTCTGCGACGAAATCGGGGTTCAGTGTCTCCTCTCCGATCACTGGGCGCGCGGCGGCGCCGGCGCTGCCGAGCTCGCGCACGCCGTCGTGCGGATGACCGAGCGCGGAGCGAGCGAATTCCGGTTTCTCTACACCGACGAGACGCCGCTCTGGGACAAGGTCAGGACGATCGCGCAGAAGATCTACGGCGCGTCCGACATCGTCGCCGACCAGGCGATCCGGAACCGCTTCAAGGAGCTGCAGGCCGAAGGTTTCGGCAACTTGCCCGTCTGCATCGCGAAGACGCAGTACAGCTTCTCCACCGACGCCGCGCTGAAGGCGGCGCCCTCGGGCCATGTCGTACCGGTCCGCGAGGTTCGCCTCTCCGCGGGCGCCGGCTTCGTCGTCGCGTTCTGCGGCGACATCATGACGATGCCGGGCCTCCCCGCGGTCCCCGCGGCCAACAACATCGGCATCGACGCCGCCGGACGAATCACGGGCTTGTTCTGAGAAGGCGATCTCGCGGAGATCGCCGCAAATCGCCGGGCGGCGTCAGGCCCCGAGTCCGGAGCCTAGAAGATCGAATCGACGACGCGGGTGAACCAGCCCTTCTGCTCCTGGAGGTCCGGCGGCAGGTCCTTGCTGTCGGTGACGAGGGCGTAGCTGTCGCGATACCACTCGCTGCCTGGGTAGTTGTAGCCGAGGACGGCGGCCGTGCGCTTGGCCTCGTCGTTTAGCCCGAGCGCCAGATAGCATTCCGTCAGCCGCTCCAGCGCCTCCGGCACGTGGGTCGTCGTCTGATACTGATCGACCACCGTGCGGAAGCGGTTGATCGCCGCGAGGTATTCCTTCTGGTTCTCATAGAAGCGGCCGATCTCCATTTCCTTGCCCGCGAGGTGGTCGCGGGTGAGATCGATCTTGAGGCGGGCATCCCGGGCGTAGCGCGTCTCAGGGAAGCGGCGCACCACCTCCTGGAGGGTCTTGAGCGCGTCCGCGGTGATGCGCTGATCGCGGCCCACGTCGGTGATCTGCACGTAGTAGCAGAGCGCCTTCAGGTAATAGGCATAGGCGATGTCGCGATGGCCGGGATGGAGCTGGATGAAGCGGTCGAGGGCGAGGATCGCCTCGTCGTAGCGCGAGGCCTCGTAGAGCGAGTAGGCCGCCATGAGCTGCGCCTTGGTCGCCCAGACCGAATAGGGATGCTGCCGCTCGACCTCGTCGAAACCCTTGGCGGCCTTGTCGTAACGCTCCGCCATCAGATCGTCCATGGCATTGTTGTAGAGCGCCTCGACCGGACGCTCGACATAGGTCTCCTTATCCGTGCCCCCGCAGGCGGCCAAGGCGGCGACGGCAATCACGGCAAGAAATCGAGGCGAGAGGCGTCCGATCATGACGACGGGGTCCCAGCGGCGAAACGCAATGTTGCGGCCCTTATATCACGGCCGCAATGCCTGCTGCGACAGCTTCCAAATCAATTATAGGTCAAAGAGTTAGGCCCTGGCGACGCGCGCGCCGGGCTGCCAGCGCGCGGCCTCGGCGAGTGCGCCCTCAGCGAGCGTCGTGTAGCACCACGCGCTGCGATCGGCGAAGAGCGCCTCGAGCAAGCGGCGATTGAGCGCGTGGCCCGAGCGCACGCCTCGGAAATGTCCGACGATCGGCCCGCCGGCGAGATAGAGGTCGCCCACGGCATCCAGCACTTTGTGCCGCACGAACTCGTCGGCGTAGCGCAGCCCATCCTTGTTCAGGACCTTTGTGCCGCTCACCACCACCGCGTTATCGAGCGAGCCCCCGCGGGCGAGGCCCGCAGCGCGAAGCCGCTCCACGTCCTCGAGGAAGCCGAAGGTGCGGGCGCGAGCGATCTCCGTGCGGAAACTCTCGGAGTCGAGGCTCAGGCTGATGTCCTGCCGCTTCACGACCTCGTCGGGGAAATCGATCTTGAAGCTCACGGAGAAGCCGCTCGCCGGCGTCAGCGCGGCCATGCGGTTCTCGTCGGCGACCCGGACGGGCTTCAGCACCTTGATGGCGCGGCGGGGCGCGTCCTGCTCGACGATGCCCGCGCGCTCGATCAGGAAAAGGAACGGCTCGGCACTGCCATCCATCACTGGCACTTCGGGCGCATCGAGCTCGACGACGACGTTGTCGATCTCGGCGCCAGCCAGCGCTGCCAGCAGATGCTCGACGGTCGCGACCGAGACGCCCTCGCGATCGGTGAGGGTGGTGCAGAGCGGGGATTCCTGGACGTTGCGCCAATCGGCCGCAATAGTTGCGCCGCCGCGGTCGCTGCGGCGGAAGACGATGCCGGTGCCGGTATCCGCGGGATGTAGGGTCATCGAAACGCGCGCGCCGGTGTGAACGCCGACGCCGCGACAGGGCATGGCCGCCCTAATGGTCTTTTGCGGCAAAACTCCAAGATTCACGAGCTATCCCCCGGGACAAAAATTACGGCACTGCTCTCCCGCCGAGAGACGTAGCAGCGGGCGCCGCGTCGCAGCAATTCACTCTTTGTGTACGATTATTACAAGAAAAGTTCTTGTGAGACAGAGGCTTAGAGATGTAACCGCACCTCCTCCCCAATCCGAACGAGTGTTCGGGGAGCGACCGGGCGGCGACGCGGCGGGCGCCGCCGCCCGGCCTTGCGGAGGCAGAGCGTCAGTTCGCCTGGCGGCGCAGGAAGGCGGGAATCTCGAGGAGGTCCTCTTCCGCCTTGCTGACCGTCACGCGATCCGCGGGATCGAGCGGGCCGAGCCGGGGCTGCTGCGGCTCGGTTCTCGGTGCCGCGGGCTGGGCAGGGGCCGTCGCCGCGGGAGCGGGAAGCGTCGCCGCCGGCGTCGCCGGCTCGGGCGGCGGCTCGCGGTGCCGTGCAGCGCCGGTGACCCGCTCGAAGAGGCTCGGGCCCCGGACCTTGCGCGGGGCGGCGGGCTTCGCGCCGTTCGTCATCGCCGCCGCCGCGAAGGGATCGGCGGGAGCGACGACGGGTGCGGCGACGACCACCGGACGCGTCTGCGGCTCGACGGGCTTAGGCGGGATGAAGGAATCCCGCGCTGCCACCCGGGGCTCGAGCACCTCGGCTTCGACCGGAGGCGCCATGGGCTTCGGCGCCGCTTGTGCCACGGGTTGCGGCGCTGCCTGGACCGCCGACTGCGGTTGCGCTGACTGAGCCACCGGCTGTGGCTGCGCCATCGCGAGTGCGCTCGTGCCGGCGGTCGCCGGCGCGGGTCCCGCCGCCATCGGCATCGCCGGGGCAAGCGGCTGCGATGCGGCTACTGCCGCCACCACCGCCGCAGGCTGGACCGCGACCGGCTCGGGTCGGCTGCGGTCGCTCACCAGCGAGATCACCGGACGCGGCTGCGCCATGGCGGCGGCGTCGATGCCGGTCGCCACGACGGAGATGCGGATCCGGCCCTCGAGGCTGTCGTCGAAGGTCGAGCCGAAGATGATGTTCGCCTCGGGGTCGACTTCCTCGCGGATGCGGTTGGCGGCCTCGTCGACCTCGAAGAGGGTCATGTCGGCGCCGCCGGTGATGTTGATGAGGACGCCCCTCGCCCCCTTCATGGAGACGTCGTCGAGGAGCGGATTCGAGATCGCCGCCTCCGCCGCATCGATCGAGCGCCGATCGCCCTCGGCCTCGCCGGTCCCCATCATGGCCTTGCCCATCTCGCCCATGATCGCGCGGATGTCCGCGAAATCGAGGTTGATGAGGCCCGGCATCACCATCAAGTCGGTGACGCCACGCACGCCCGAATAGAGGACGTCGTCGGCCATCTTGAAGGCATCGGCGAAGGTCGTCTTCTCGTTCGCCACCCGGAATAGGTTCTGGTTCGGGATGATGATGAGGGTGTCGACGTATTTCTGCAGCTCGAGGATTCCGGCCTCCGCGATCCGCATGCGCTGTCCGCCCTCAAACTGGAAGGGCTTGGTGACGACGCCCACGGTGAGAATGCCGGCCTCGCGCGCGGCGCGTGCGATCACGGGTGCAGCGCCGGTGCCGGTGCCTCCGCCCATGCCCGCGGTGATGAAGACCATGTTGGCGCCGCCGAGCGCCTCCATGATTTCGTCGAGCGCCTCCTCGGCGGCGATGCGGCCCACGTCCGGGCGCGAGCCTGCGCCGAGGCCGCGGGTCACGCCGATGCCGAGTTGGATCCGCCTCTCGCAGAGCGACTGCTTCATCGCCTGCGCATCCGTGTTGGTGACGATGAAGTCGCAGCCCACGAGATTGGAGCGGATCATGTTGTTGACCGCGTTACCGCCGGCGCCGCCGACGCCGATGACGGTGATCCGCGGTTTCAGCTCTTGCTGCTCATGCGGTACCGAGATGTTGATGCTCATGCTGTCCTCCGCGTAGCTCCGCTAATTCCGCCGGCCGAGCCGGCGGGTTGGTCCCGGCCCCCGCGGCAAGGGGGGCCGGGTGTCAAAAGTGCTCACGAATCCACACTCCGAAGCGGCCCATGAAGCCGCTCGGCTCCTCAGCCAGCGCGCGACCCTGCCGCAGAGTCTCCGCGCGTTCCGAAAGTGCGAACTGAACCAGGCCGGCGCTCGTCGCGAACGCCGGGCCACCCGTTGCCTCGGCGAGCCCCGCGATGCGGAGCGGCTTGCCGATGCGAACCTGCTTGTCGAGAATGAGTCCCGCGAGCTCGCGCACGCCCGTGAGCTGCGCCGCGCCGCCGGTGAGGACGACACGCCGCCCCGCGAGCTTGTCGAAGCCGCTCGCCTCCAGCGAGTTGCGCACGAGCTCGAATGTCTCCTCGAGCCGGGGCGAGATGATGCCGACGAGCAGCGATTTCTGGACGTGCGCGACCTCGCCGTCCTCCTCCTCGCCGACCTGGGGCACGCTGATGGTCTCGCGCTGGTCGCCGGGCGAGGAGACCGCGCTGCCGTGCAGCGTCTTCATGCGCTCGGCGTGCGCGACCGGCGTCGAGAGGCCGCGGGCGATGTCGTTGGTGACGTGGATGCCGCCGACGGGAATGCTGTCGGTGAAGACGAGGTTGCCGTCGAAGAAGACCGCGATCCCCGTGGTGCCGCCGCCCATGTCGATGACGGTGACGCCGAGCTCGCTCTCGTCGGGAACGAGCGCGGAGAGGCCGGAGCCGTAAGGGCTCACGACGAGAGCCGCGATCTCCAGCCGGCAGCGCGCGATGCAGGTCGCGAGGTTGCGCACGGCGGCCGAGGTCGCCGCCACGATGTTCATGTTGACGCCGAGGCTCTGGCCGAACATGCCGCGGGGATCCCTGATGCCGCGGCTCCCGTCGATCGAGAAGCCCACGGGGATCGAGTGGATCACCTCGCGCTCGCCGGCCTCCTTGAGGTGGTAGCCCTGATCGAGAACCCGGCGCATCTCGGCATTGCCGATCTCGCGGCCGTTGAGCGCGATCTCGGTCTTGACGATGCGCGAGGCGCCAAAGCCGCCGGAAAGGTTCACGACGACCTCCGAGACGGTCTCGCCGGCCATCTCCTCCGCGGCATGGACGGTCGCGAGAATCGCCTGGCTCGCGGCCTCGATGTCGATGATGAGGCCGCCGCGGACGCCGCGCGAGACCTGATGGCCGATGCCGACGATGCGCGGCCCCCCGTCCTCGATGCGCGCGAGGAAGCAGCAGAGCTTGCTGCTGCCGATGTCGAGGGCGGCGACGAGGCTGCCGATCGGGCGCGCCCTGCGCTTCCTCATGTATTCCTCCCCGAATTCTTCTTTTTGGGAGCGGCGGGCTTCTCCGGCGCCGCCGCCGATTGCAACACCATCCGGTCGGGAAGCCGCAGGTCCACTCGACGGATGTCGCGCTCGAGGAGCCCGTAGGTGCGATCCAAGCGAGCGAGCTCGCGCCAAGCCGTCTCCGCGTTCTCCTCCGGCAGCTCCACGTCGATGCCGTTATCCATGCGCAGATTCCAGCGGCGGTCGGACACGCGCACCGAAGCGGCAACGCGATCCCGGAGCGCGGGCTCCTCCGCGAGCATGGCGAGGAGCTCCGCGCCCGCCTCGGGCGCGCCTTCTCCCACCAGCACGGGCAAGGACGAGAACTGACCGAGCTGCTCCACCGGCAGCACCTTGCCCTCCTCGTCGATGAGCTCGAACTTCCCGCCGTGCTGCCAGAGCGCCATCGGCTTGCGCTCGGTGATCTCCACCGCGATCGTGTCCGGCAGCAGCCGCGCGACTGCGGCCGAGCGCACCCAGGGCAGCGCCTCGAGCCGCGCCCTGGCTTCGACCGGACTCGCTGCGAGGATCGGAGCGCCGCGCTTCACCTGCAGCGCACCGAGAATGTCCGCGACCGTCGTGCGGTCGCGGCCCAGGACCATCACGTCCTCGACCGAGAAGCCCGCCGCCGCCGTGAGCGAGAGCGCCTTAGTCTTGCCGAGCTCGAGCCCCGTCGCGATCCAGCCCGCGCGCTCCGCGGCGAAGAAGCCGCCCGCGAGGATGACGACAGCGGTTCCCGCGATCGCCGCACGCCGGCGCCAGCGCGAGCCGCCGCGGCGGCGCTGGGTCCGTGCGGGCATCGTCTCGCGCTCGGTCTCGGCGGGAGCGGTCAGAAGTCGCATGCCGCGTTCTCCACCATCCAGCGCACGAGCGCGGGAAATTCGATGCCGACGTGACGCGCGATGTCCGGCACCAGCGAGGTCGGCGTCATGCCGGGCTGGGTGTTGACCTCCAGCAGGACCATGCGCCCGGGCTCGCCCTTGGTGTCGTCGTAGCGCAGATCGGCGCGGCTCACGCCGCGGCAGCCGAGCGCGCGATGCGCGCGCAGGGAAATGTCGAGCGCCTGCTCGTAGGCGCGGGGATGGATCGGGGCCGGCATGAGGTGATCGGAGCCGCCGCGCGTGTATTTCGCGGTGTAGTCGTAGAAGGTCCCGTGCGCGCGGATCTCGAGCGCGCCGAGCGCCCGGTCGCCCATCACGGCGACGGTGATCTCGCGCCCCGGCACGAAGCGCTCCACGAGCGCCCGCCCATGGCTCCAGTTCCGCGCCTCCTCGGCCCAGGAGTTGTCGTTAACGCGCACGATGCGCACGCCGACGCTCGAGCCCTCGTTCGCGGGCTTCACCACGAAGGGGCGCGGCACCGGATCGCCCTTGGCGAGCTCCTCGCGCGGCACGACCACGCCCTCGGGCACCGGGAGTCCCGCCGCCGCGAAGATCGCCTTCGCCATCGGCTTCTCCATCGCGACCGCCGAGGCGAGCACGCCTGAATGCGTGTAGGGAATGCGCAGGAACTCGAGCACGCCCTGGACCGTTCCGTCCTCGCCACCGCGGCCGTGCAGCGCGTTGAAGACGACGTCGGGCCGCGGCGTCAGCGTCTTCACGAGCGCGTCGATGTCCCGCGTCACGTCGATGGTCTTGACGGCATAGCCCTCGGCCTTGAGCGCTTTCGCGCATTCCTCGCCGCTCGAGAGCGAGACCTCGCGCTCCGCCGACCAGCCGCCCATGAGCACCGCCACGGTCGTCATCGCGGCGCCTCCTGGAGTCCGAGGGCGGGCCGCCCGATGCGACGAATTTCCCACTCGAGCGCGACGCCGAACTTCTCGAAGACGCGGCGCCGCACCTCCTCGCCGAGACCCTCGATGTCCGCGGCGGTGGCGGTGCCGGTGTTGATGAGGAAGTTCGTGTGCTTCTCCGACACCATGGCGCCGCCGCGCCGCAAGCCGCGGCAGCCCGCACGGTCGATCAGCTCCCAGGCCTTGTGACCCGGCGGATTGGCGAAGGTCGAGCCGCCGGTGCGCGCGCGGATCGGCTGACTCGCCTCGCGCTCGGCCTGGATCTCCTCCATGCGTTGCTGGATCGCCGCCCGGTCGCCCTCGGCTCCGGCGAGCGTCGCGGCGACGAAGATCCAATCCTCCGCGACGCCGCAGTGGCGGTAGGAGAGCTGCATCTCCTGCGGGCTCAGAGAGCGGCGGCCGCCAACGGGATCGAGCGCCTGCGCGGAAACCAGGACGTCCTTGATCTCACGGCCATAGGCGCCGGCATTCATGCGCAGCGCGCCGCCGATAGTGCCGGGGATGCCCGAGAGGAATTCGAGGCCTGCAACCCCGGCCGCGCGGCAGGCGATGGCGACGTTGAGGTCGAGCACCGCAGCACCGGCAACGACGCGCGTGCCCCCGATCTCGATCGCGGAGAAGCCGCGGCCGAGACGGACCACCACGCCCTCGACGCCACCGTCCCGCACAAGGAGGTTGGAAGCGACGCCGATCACGGTGACGGGCACCTCCGGCGGCTTCTTCGCGAGGAACTCCTCGAGATCCTCGACGTCGGCGGGGCGGAACATGACTTCGGCCGGACCGCCGACGCGGAACCAGGTGATCCCCGCGAGCGGCGCGCTCTCGGTGAGCCGGCCCCGCACGGCGGGGAGCCGGTCCATGAGACGCTCGGGCTGGCGCGCGGTCATCATGCCGCCGTCCCCGTCCCCGCCCGAGGGACCGCGTAGAGCCGGTCGAGCTCGCCCGGCAGTGCCTGCGCCCAATAGGTGATGGAGCCCGCGCCGAGGCAGACGACATAGTCGCCGGATTTGGCGAGACCCTTGACGAGAGAGGCAAGCTGCTTCGGCCCTTCCAGTGCCTGCACCGCGCGGTGACCGCGGCTGCGCAATCCCGTCACCAGCGCGTCGCGGTTAATGCCCTCGATCGGCGCCTCGCCCGCGGGATAGATGTCGGCGACCACGACCACGTCCGCGTCGTTGAAGCAGGTGCAGAATTCGTCGAAGAGATTGGCGACGCGGGTGTAGCGGTGCGGCTGCACCACCGCGATGACCGCGCCCGAGGTGGCCGCGCGCGCCGCACGCAGGACCGCCGCGATCTCGACGGGGTGGTGGCCATAATCGTCGATGACGGTGATGCCGTGGGACTCGCCGGTCTTGGTGAAGCGGCGCTTCACGCCCTTGAAGGACGCGAGCGCCGTGCGCACGACCTCGTCGGGGAGCCCCATCTCGTCCGCGACCGCGACCGCCGCGAGCGAGTTCTGCACGTTGTGCTCGCCGAGCATGGGAAGGCGTAGGCCCGCGATGGTGCGGCTCGTCTCAGAGAGACGGTCGACCAGCACGGCGTCGTAGCGCGCGCCGTCGCGGCCGATCTCGACGTTGATCGCCCGCACATCGGCTTGGGGAGAGAAGCCGTAAGTGACGATGCGGCGCTCCGCGAGTTTCGGGATCATCCGCTGTACGACGGGATGATCGATGCAGAGCGCCGCGAATCCGTAGAAGGGGATGTTGCCGACGAAGCTCTCGAAGGCCTGCTGCTCCGCCTCGAAGGTGCCGTAGTAGTCGAGATGCTCGGGGTCGATGTTGGTGACGACGGCGATGGTCGCCGGGAGCTTCACGAAGGTGCCGTCGCTCTCGTCGGCCTCGACCACCATCCAGTCGCCGGCGCCGAGCCGCGCGTTGGTGCCGTAGGCGTTGATGATGCCGCCGTTGATCACGGTCGGATCGAGCTGCGCGGTCTCCAGCAGCGTGCCGATCATCGAGGTGGTCGTGGTCTTGCCGTGCGTCCCCGCGACCGCGATCGACCATTTGAGCCGCATGAGCTCGCCCAGCATCTCCGCGCGCCGCACCACCGGGATGAGCCGCGCGCGCGCCGCCGCCACCTCGGGGTTGTCCGCCTTCACCGCGGAAGAGACGACCACGACCTGCGCCGTGCCGAGATTCTCCGAGCGATGGCCGATCGCGACGCGAATGCCCTGCTTCTGCAGGCGCTGCACGTTGGCGCTGTCCGCGAGGTCGCTGCCCTGCACGTCGTAGCCGAGATTGTGCAGAATCTCCGCGATCCCGCTCATGCCGATGCCGCCGATGCCCACGAAGTGCAGCGTGCCGATGTCGAGCGGGAGGGCCTTCATTGCCGGGCCTCCCCGAGCACGAGATCGGCGAGCCGCTCGGCGGCATCGGGCCGCCCGAGCGCGAGCGCACGCTTCGCAGCTTCGGCCAGAGTCTCCGGCGCATTCATCAGCGCCGTGAGGCGAGCGGCGAGCGCATCCGCCGTGAATTCCGCCTGCGGCATCACCCAGGCGGCGCCCGCGGACTCGAGCGCCCGCGCGTTCGCGGTCTGGTGATCGTCGGCGGCGTAGAGATAGGGCACCAGGATCGCCGGACGCCCGAGCACCGTGAGCTCCGCCACGGTGGAGGCGCCGGAGCGGGTGATCGCGAGCTGCGCGCGGGCGAGGCGCTCCGGCACGTCCTCGAAGAAGGGCCGCACCTCTGCCGCGATGCCGCTCGCGGCATGTGCCGCGCGGACCGCGTCGAGATCCTCCGGCCGCGCCTGCTGCGAGAGCCGCAGGCGCCGCTTCAGCGCTGCGTCCAGCCGCGCGAGCGCCGCCGGCACCACCTCGCTGAGAATGCGCGCGCCCTGGCTGCCGCCGAGCACCAGCAGCTCGAACGCTTCCTCGCCGCGCGACGCTATATAAGGAGTGCCGCGAAGGGCGGCGATGGCGGGACGGACGGGATTGCCGGTCTCGACGATGCGGGCTCGGTCGGCCGCGCGGATGCCCGCGACCTCTGTAAACGAAGTGGCGATCCGGCGGACGCGTGGCGCCAGGAGACGGTTCGCGCGCCCCAGCAGCGCATTCTGCTCGTGGATCACCGTAGGGAGCCTCTGCCGCGTCGCCGCGAGCATCGTCGGCACGGAGGGATATCCGCCGAAGCCCACCACCGCCGAGGGCACGAGGACGCGGAGACGCCGGCCGGCCTCGAGCGTGCCGAGCGCGAGCTCCGCGAGGCCCAGCGCCTTGCGGAAAATGCCGCCGCCGAAGCGTCCCGCGCGGATGCGGTGGAGGGCGACGTCCGGAAAGCGCTGGCCGAAAGTCTCGCCGCGGCTGTCGGTCATGAGCGCAACCTTGCGGCCGCGGCTCAGCAAGGCGCGTGCGAGCGCCTCCGCCGGGAAGATGTGCCCGCCGGTGCCGCCGGCCGCAAGCACGACCACGCCCTCGCCGCTCATGTCTCGACCCCGCCGAAGCGGCGCCGCGTGAGCGCCAATGCCATGCCCATCCCGAGCCCGAGCGCCAGCATCGAGGAGCCGCCGTAGGAGATGAACGGCAGCGTCATGCCCTTGGTCGGCATGAGATGCAGCGTCGAGGCCATGTTGATCACGGCCTGGAGTCCGAACTGGACGAAGAGGCCGGTCGCCGCGAGCACGACGAAGAAATTGTGCTCCTGCAGCATCCGCGCGAAGCCGCGGAGCACGATGAAGGCGAAGAGCGCGACGATGACGAGGCAGGCGACGAGCCCGAGCTCCTCGCCCGCGACCGCGAAGACGAAATCCGCGTGCGCGTCCGGTAGCGAGCCCTTGACCGTGCCCTCGCCGGGGCCCTGCCCCCAGAGCCCCCCGTGCATGAAGGCTTCCATGGAGCGGTTCACCTGATAGCCGTCGCCGCCGTCGCCGCGGTCGAAGAACTGGTTGATGCGAAGCGCCACGTGCGAGAAGGTGAAATAGGCGCCGGTGAGCGCGAGCGCGCCGCAGCCCACGCCGGCCACGACCCAGTAGAGCCGCAGCCCCGCGAGGAAGAACTGCGTGAACCAGACCGCGGCGACGACGACGGCCATGCCGAGATCGGGCTGCTTCACCAGCATGCCCACGACCAGGAGGAAGAGCCCGATCGCGACGGCATTGCCCGGGAAGCGAGGATTGAGCCGCTGCTCCGAGAACATCCAGGCCGCGACCACCGCGAAGCTCGGCTTCACGAATTCCGAGGGCTGCAGCGCGAAGCCCGGGAGATTGATCCAGCGCCGCGCGCCCTTGATCTCGACGCCGCCGACGAAGGTGAAGGCGACGAGCAGCAGCGAGACCAGGAACACGACGACCGCGATCCGCCGCACGGTCTTCGGCGTCTGCAGCGAGACCACGAAGAGCGTCGCCGCCGCGAGCGGGAGCACGAGGAAATAGCGCTTCACGAAGTGCAGGTCGTCGGTGCCGATGCGCTCGGCGACCGCGGGGCTCGCGGCCATCACCAGGAGCGAGCCGAAGCCCACCAGCGCAAGCAGCGCCGCGAGCGTCCAGCGATCGACGCTCCACCACCACTCCGCGAGCGCGCTGCGATCGGTGCGGGCAAATGCGGTCATTGACGCGCCCCCGGGAGCTTCGCGACCAGCGCACGGAAAGCGTCGCCGCGCACCTCGAAATTGGCGAATTGATCGAAGGAGGCGCAGGCCGGCGAGAGCAGCACCGCGGCACCGGCGATGCCGTCGGCCCGGGCCATGGCGCTCGCTTCGGCCACGGCGGTCGCGAGATCGCCGACCACGCTGTGCGCGACCGCGCCGTCCAGAGTCGCCGCGAATTCGGCCGCAGCCGCGCCGATCAGGAAGGCATGGCGTATCCGCGGGAAGAACTGTTTCAGCGAGGCGATGCCGCCTTCCTTGGCGAGGCCGCCCGCGATCCAGTAGATCGCGTCGTAGCAGGCGAGCGCCTTTGCCGCGGCATCCGCATTGGTCGCCTTGCTGTCGTTGACGTAGCGGATGCCGTCGATCGTCGCGACCAGCTGCTGGCGGTGCGCGAGGCCGGGGAAGCTCTCGATGCCCTTCACCGCGGCATCGACGCCGACGCCGACGCGCCGCGCGGCCGCGAAAGCGGCGGCGGCGTTCTGCCAATTGTGCCGGCCCGGCAGCCGGTGCGCCCGGCGCATCTCCATCACCGGCGCCGCCTTCGCCTCGGTGTCGTCGGTGAGGACGCCGTCGACGACGTAGACACCGCCCTCGACCGCGCGCTCCGCGGAGATCGGCACCACGTCCTGGCGGTGCGCCTTCTCGAGAGCGTCCGCGATGCCGCGACAGGTCTCGTCGTCGACGCCCACCACCGCCGCCTGCGGAGATTTCTGATGCGCGAAGATCCGCTTCTTCGCGGCGACGTAGCCCGCCATCCCGCCGTGTCGGTCGAGATGATCGGGCGTCACGTTGAGCAGCACCGCCACGTCCCAGGCGAGCGAATGCGTGAGCTCGAGCTGGTAGGAGCTCATCTCGAGGACGTAGATCCCGTCCTTGCCTAGCGGCGCCAAGGTGAGCGCGGGCGTGCCGAGATTTCCGCCGACCTCGATGCGCTTCCCGCTCGAGGCGAGGATGTGGCCGATGAGCGCGGTGGTCGTGGATTTGCCGTTGGTGCCGGTGACGCCGACGTAGCGCGCCTCGGGCTCGCTCTTGGCGAGGAGCTCGATGTCGCCGATCACGGGCACGCCCGCCGCCTTCGCTGCGGCGGCCGCGGGATGCGGCTTGGGATGGGTGTGCGGAATTCCCGGCGAGAGCACCAGCGCCGCCATGCGCGGCCAATCGATCTCGGCGGGGTCCTCGACGGGGATGCCCGCGCTCGCGGCCGCCGAGCGCTTGTCGCCGGCATCGTCCCAGGCATGAACGCGGGCGCCGCCTTGGACGAGCGCCGCCGCCGCGGCAAGGCCCGAGCGCGCGAGGCCCACCACCGCCACGTCCTTCCCTTCATATGCGCGGACCGGAATCATCGCCCTCACCTCAGCTTCAGCGTGGCGAGGCCCGCGATCGCGAGGATCGAGGCGATGATCCAGAAGCGGATGACGATGGTCGGCTCCTCCCAGCCCTTCTTCTCGAAGTGGTGGTGGAGCGGCGCCATGCGGAAGACGCGCTTGCCCGTGAGCTTGTAGCTCGCGACCTGGACGATCACGGAGACCGTCTCCAGCACGAAAAGGCCGCCGATGATCGCGAGCACGATCTCGTGCTTGGTGACGACGGCGATGACGCCGAGCGCCGCGCCGATCGAGAGCGAGCCGGTGTCGCCCATGAACACCATGGCGGGCGGCGCGTTGAACCAGAGGAACCCCAGCGCCGCCCCTACCATCGCGCCGCAGAAGACCGCGAGCTCGCCGCTGCCGGGGACGTATTGGAGCTGGAGATATTCCGCGAAGATGCGGTTGCCCACGAGATAGGCGATCAAGCCGAAGCAGCCCGCCGCGATCATTGCGGGGACGATGGCGAGCCCATCGAGCCCGTCCGTGAGATTGACCGCATTGGAGGCGCCGGTGATCACGATCACTGCGAGCGGCACGAAGAACCAGCCGAGATCGGGAAGGACGCTCTTGAAAAACGGCACCGCGAGCGAAGTGCCGAGCGGCACGCGCGTGACGTAGATGACCGCGAAGGCGGCCGCCGTGCTCACCAGGAGCTGCGCCAGGAACTTGCCGCGGCTCGAGAGGCCGCGCGAGGAGCGGCGCGTGAGCTTCCGGTAGTCGTCGAAGAAGCCGATCCCGCCGAAGCCCACGGTCGCGAGCAGGGTCACCCAGACGTAGCGGTTGGTGAGGTCCGCCCAAAGCAGGGTCGAGACCGCGACCGCCAGCAGGATCAGGAAGCCGCCCATGGTGGGCGTGCCCTTTTTGCGCAGCAGATGCCCCTCCGGCCCGTCGATCCGGATCGGCTGGCCCTCCGCCTGCTTCGACTTGAGCCACTGGATCACGCTCGGGCCCGCGAGGAAGCTGATGACGAGCGCCGTCACCACCGCACCCGCCCCGCGGAAGGTCTGATAGCGGAAGAGATTGAAGGGCTCGAATTGCGTCGCGAGCGGAGCGAGGAGGTGATAGAGCATGCCGCCTAACCCTTGACCGCGAGCGCGGTATCGCGCACGCCCGCGAGAAGCGGCTTCACGATCTCGGCCATGCGGCTGCCGAGCGAGCCCTTCACCATGACGACGTCGCCGGAACGGAGCGCCGCCGTGAGGATCGGCAGCAGTCCGGCCGAGGTATCCGCGTGACCGCCGCAGCGCCGCGCCGGGAGCGCATGGTCGAGCTGCTCCATGTGCCGCCCGACCGTGAAGACGAGGTCGACGCCCGCCAATGCGATGGGCTCGGCGAGCGCCGCGTGCAGCTCCTCGGCCTCCGGGCCGAGCTCGAGCATGTCGCCGAGCACGGCGATGCGGCGGCCGCCCGGCCGCGGTACGACGGTCGCGAGCACCGCGAGCGCGGCGCGCATCGATTCGGGATTGGCGTTGTAGCTCTCGTCGATGAGGGTGGCGCTGCCGCCGGTAACCGCGATCCTGTGCCGCCGGCCGCGGCCCGCGAGCGCCTCGAGCGTGCCCATCGCCGCGGCCGCGGCGCTGACGTCGCCGTCGGCCGCCTTCACCGCGGCCATGACGGCGAGGCTGTTGATGACCGAGTGCCGGCCGGGGACGCTCAGGCAGTAATCGACGATCTCGCCCATCACCGCCGCGGTGACGGCGCTCGCGGTCGAGTAGAGATGGCAGTCGATGAGCCGCACCTCCGCCCGCGGGTGCTCGCCGAAGCCGAGGATGCGCCTGAGCCCGCGCGCCCGCGCCACCGCGGCAAGGCGATCGAAGTGCGGATTGTCCGCATTGAGGACGGCGGCGCCCATGGACGACATGCCTTCGAAGATCTCGGCCTTGGCGTCAGCGATCGCCTCGACCGAGGGGAAATAGCCGAGATGCGCGGGCGCGATGGTCGTGATGACGGCGACATGGGGCTCGACGAGCCGCGCCAGCGCCGCGATCTCGCCCGGATGGTTCATGCCGAGCTCGAAGACGCCCCACTCCGTGTCGCCGGGCATGCGCGCGAGCGAGAGCGGCACGCCCCATTGGTTGTTGAGGCTCGCGGCGGAGGCGACCGTGCGGCCCTGGCGCTGGAAGGCCGCGCGAAGCGCCTCCTTGGTGCCGGTCTTGCCGACGCTACCGGTGACGCCGACGATCCGCGCATTGCAGCGCTTGCGCGCGGCGCGGCCGAGCTCCGTCAGTGCCGCGAGCGTCTCCTGCACCATCAGCAGCGGCGCGCCCGGCCCGACGCCTGGCGGCAGGCGTGAAACCATCGCCGCGACGGCGCCCTTGGCGAGCGCATCGGCGACGAAATCGTGGCCGTCGAAATTGGGGCCGGCGAGCGCCACGAAGAGGTCGCCGGGAGCGACGGTGCGGCTGTCGATGGAGACGCCGCGCGCCTCCCATTCGCGCGCGCTCATCCCGCCGGTCGCGCCGACGGCCTCGGCGGAGGTCCAGAGCGCGCTCATGCCTGTTTACCCGCGAGAGCCGCGACGGCCGCGCGCGCGACCTCGGCATCGTCGAAGGGGTGAGTGACGCCCGCGACGGTCTGCCCGCGCTCGTGGCCCTTGCCGGCGATGACGAGCAGGTCCTCGGGCGCAAGCCCCGCGATCGCCGTCGCGATCGCCTCGGCGCGGTCGCCGATCTCACGCGCCCCAGGGGCGCCCGCGAGCACGGCCGCCCGGATCGCCGCCGGCGATTCGCCGCGGGGATTGTCGTCGGTGACGATTGCGCGGTCGGCGAGGCGCGTCACGACCTCGCCCATCAGCGGGCGCTTCCCGGGATCGCGGTCGCCGCCCGCGCCGAATACGGCGACGAGCCGGCCGCGGCAATGCGGCCGGAGCGCGCTCAGCACCGTTTGCAGCGCGTCGGGCGTATGGGCATAGTCGACGAAGATCGGCGCGCCGTTGGGATGCGAGGCCACGTGCTGAATGCGGCCGGGAACGCCCGCGAGCGCGCCGAGCCCCTTCACCGCGTCGGAGGGGGCGGCGCCGGTCGCGATCGCGAGACCCAGCGCCGCCAGCGCGTTCATCGCCTGGAACCCGCCGAGGAGCGGCAGAAACACCGAATGCGGCTCCTCGAAGATCAGCAGATCGAGCGCCTGGCCCGTCTGAGTGGGCCGAGCCGCGAGGAGGCGCAGATCGGAAGCGACGCCCTCGCCATAGGCGATGACGCGATGGCCGCGCCGGCGCGACAGCATCAGCAACGGCGTGAACTCCGGCACTCCCGCGTTCAGCACCGCCCATCGGCCTGCTTGCATCACCTGGCTGAAGAGCCTCGTCTTGGCCGCGAGATAGGCCTCCATGGTGCGGTGATAGTCGAGATGATCGCGAGTCAAATTTGTGAAGGCCGCCGCCGCGAGATCGAGTCCGTCGAGGCGGAATTGATCGAGGCCGTGGCTCGAGGCCTCGATGGCGACGTGATCGACTCCGCCGAGCGCGAGCGCCTGCAGCTCGCGGTGCAGCGTCACCGGATCGGGCGTGGTGAGCGCGCCCGGCCGCCCGAAATCGGGGCCGACGACTCCGAGAGTGCCGAGACTCGCGGCCTTGTGGCCGAGATGCTGCCAGAGCTGCCGAGCGAAGGCCGCGACCGAGGTCTTGCCGTTGGTGCCAGTGACGGCGACCACGGTCCTGGGCTGGGGCGCGAAGAGCCGCGCGGCGAGGATCGCGAGCCGCCGGCGCGGATTGGCGTCGACCACGACCGGAAGCCGCGGGTAGAGCCGGTGGAGTTCCGGCAGTGCCAGCGCGTCGTCGATCAGCAAGGCGACGGCGCCGCGGCGCACGGCCTCGTCGATGAAGGTCTTGCCGTGGACGGTGCCGCCCGGCAGCGCGGCGAAGAGGAAGCCGGGCTCGACGGTGCGCGAGTCCGAGGTCAGTCCGCGGATTTCCACGTCGCCGGGGGGCGCGGAAGGCGTGGGCGCTTGGTTTCCGTCCATGAGCTCAGTTAGCCGCAAATTTCCGTCCCGGCGTCTCCGCGGATTCGACCAGCAAAGCGCGGCGGATTTCGGGCGAATCCTCGTCAACCGCGGGGATTCCCACGATCGGCGCCATGCGCTGGACGACGCGGCTCACCGCCGGCGCCGCCACCCAGCCGCCGGTCGCCTCTCCCGCGCTGTGCGCGTTGGGATGAGGCTCGTCGATGCTGATCATGATGACGTAGCGCGGCTGATTCATCGGGAAGGCCCCGATGAAGGACGACAACAGCTCCTTGCGCGCGTAGCCCTTGCCGTCGACCTTCTCCGCGGTGCCGGTCTTGCCGCCCACGAGATAACCCGGCGCCGCCGCGAACTTGCCGGTGCCTTTCTCCACCACCAGGCGCAGGAGCCGCCGCATGTCCTCGGAGGTCCGCTCGGACATCACGCGCACGCCCTCGGGGCGGTAGCCGTCGGGATGGCGCAGCAGCGTCGCGCGATGGAGGATGCCGCCGTTCACCACGGCGCCCACTGCGGTCACCATCTGGAGCGGGCTCACGGACATGCCGTGGCCGAAGGCGATCGTCATGGTGTTGACGAGCCGCCAATCCCTGGGATAGTGCGGCTCGCCGATCTCCGAGAGCTCGAGGCTCGGCGTCCGCAGCAGCCCGAGACGGCCGAGGAAATCGCGCTGCCGGTCGATGCCGGCATCGACAGCCATCCTCGCGGAGCCGATGTTCGAGGAGTAGATGAAGATCTCGGGCACGCTGAGCCACCGGTTCTTCGCGTGATCGTCGTGGATCGTGAAACGCCCGACCTTGAGCGGATGCGAGGCGTCGTAGCCGCCGGCGAGCGTCGTGACGCGGCTGTCGAGGGCCATCGCCGTGTTGAAGATCTTGAACACGGAGCCCATCTCGTAGGTGCCGAGCGTCGCGCGGTTGAAGATCGCGTCGGAGTCGACGTCCGTGCGGTCGTTGGGATCGAAGTCCGGCAGCGACACCATCGCGAGGATCTCGCCGGTATCGACGTCGGCGATCATGCCCATCCCGCCCTTGGCGGAGAAAGCCTGGATCTGCCGCGTCATCTCCTCCTTGAGGATGTATTGCAAGCGGAGGTCGATCGAGAGCGTCACGGGGTCGTCGCTGGTCTTGAGCTCGTCGTCGAGCCCGCGCTCCACGCCCTGGAGCCCGTTGTTGTCGATGCCCGCGAAGCCCACGACATGCGCGGTGAGGCGGCCCTGGGGATAGAGCCGGCGCTGCTCCGTCTGGAAGAAGAGGCCGGGGATGCCCAGGCGATTGACCTCGAATTGCTGGTCCGGCGTGAGGTTGCGCTTGATCCAGACGAAGCTCCGCTCCTTGTTCGAGAGCGCGGCCTCGAGCTCCTCCCGATTGAGGCCCGGCAGTACCGCCGCGAGCTTTGCCGCCGCCTCGGACGCGCCCTGTACGAGCTTGGGATTGGCGAAGAGCGAGGGCGTCTCCAGCGTCGTCGCGAGCTTGACGCCGTTGCGGTCGAGGATGTCGGCGCGCGCATGCTCGACGTGCGGGCGGACGTGCGCGCGCGCGATCTTGGGGCCTGAGTCCTTGAGGACGGTCACGTCGACGAGACGCACTCCGATCGCTGCAAAGGCGAGGCAGAAGAGCGCGCCCAGCAGCACGAGCCGGGTGCGGCTCGTCTCGAGCGTCTGCTTCGCCGGCCCCTCCGCCGGCAGCGGCCCGCAGAGCGCGGGCTTGAAATGCCGGGGACGGCAGGGATTTTCGCGCGGATCGAAATCGGGCTTCATCGCGTGCCTCCGCGAGTGGCGCTTGCGAGCGCGGCACCGCCGGGGAGCGAGACGGGAGGCGCCGGAGGGCGCGAGGGCTGCGCCTGCGGCGCAATGCCCTGCTCGCCCGGGCGGAACGGGACCTGATCGAGAGTGCCTTGCTGCGTACGCTGGATCGGAACCAGGGTCAGATAGCGCTGCCGCAGCTGATCGAGCCGCTGGGGTTGGTTCAGATAGCTCCACTCCGCGCCGAGCACGCGGAGCTCGTCGCGATCGGCGTCGATCGAGCGGTTGACGCGCGCGAGCTCGTCCTCGAGCTGCACCACCCGGTACTTCACCTGGAACATGCCGTAGCCGACCGCGGAGATGACCGCGAGCCAGAGCAGCGTCGAGGGCCGAAGCGCGTTCATGCCGCGACCTCCCAGGTCGGCGCCGCGGTGCGCTCGGCGGCGCGGAGGCGCGCGGAGCGTGCGCGGGGATTCGCGGCGACTTCGGCCTCGCTCGGTCGCACGGGCTTGCGCGTGAGGAGCGCGAAGGTCGGCGCGCGCTGCACCGTGCCCGGGCGATGCCGCGAGACGCCCTCGCCGCCGCTGCGCGCGCGGAGGAAGTCCTTGACCTTGCGGTCCTCGAGCGAATGGAACGAGACGATCGCCAGGCGGCCGCCGGGCTCGAGCACGCGCTCGGCCGCGGCGAGCGCGCGCGAGAGTTCGCCGAGCTCGTCGTTCACCTCCATGCGGAGCGCCTGGAAGGTGCGCGTCGCGGGATCGATGCCGCCTTTGGGCGCCGGGACGACCTTGCGCACGAGCGCCGCGAGCTCGCCCGTGCGCGTCAGCGGCGCCTTCGTGCGCGCCGCCACGATCGCGCGCGCGACGCGGCGGGCGAAGCGCTCCTCGCCATAGACGTAGATGAGATCCGCGAGCGCCGTCTCCGAGAGCGTGTTGACGAGCTCCGCCGCGGCGATGCCCTCGCCGGACATGCGCATGTCGAGGGGCCCGTCCGCGCGGAAGGAGAAGCCGCGCGCGGGATCGTCGATCTGATCGGAGGAGATGCCGAGATCGAGCGCCACCCCCGCGACTTCGGCGATTCCGAGGCCCGCGAGGATCCGCGCCATGTCGCCGAAGCGGCCCTCGACCACGGTGAGACGGCCGGGATAGCGCCGCACGAGGTCGCCGCCGCGGCGCACCGCGAGCGGATCGCGATCGATCGCGACGACGCGGCAATGCGCGGCTTCCAGGATCGCGCGGCTGTAATTTCCGGCGCCGAATGTGCCGTCTACGTAAAGGCCGTCGTCGCGCGGCGCCAACGCGGCGATGGCTTCCTCGAGGAGCACCGGCACATGCGCGCCGGATCGCTCCGATGGGGAGCTCGTGGGGACCGTCATCGTTTCTCTCCCGGTCCCGGGATCAAGGGCGGGATCGTCGTGCGATTACGGCGACGACGCTCGCGCGCCTCCTCCTGATAGCCGCGCAGACGATCGGGACTCCAGATCTGGAACGTCCCGCCGCGGCCGACGAAGCATGCCTGCTCGGCGATGCCCGCGTGCTCCGCGAGCTTCTGCGGCAGCATGATGCGGCCCTCGCCGTCGAAGGGGAGCTGATGCGCGGCGGTGAAAATCTCGGAGGCGTCGTCGTGCTCGGGAGAGTCCTTCGCGTACATGCCGTTGATGCGCGCGACGTAGTCCTGCATCGTCGCCATGTCGCAGCACTCGATGCACGGGTGGTAATCGGAGCGATAAGCGACGATGCCCGGGAAGGTCTGCCCGGCGAGCTGGGCGCGGTACTGCGCAGGCACGGAGACCCGGCCTTTGCGGTCCACTTTGTTCTCGTGCTCGGACAGAAACAGCGGCACCGCCGTCCCCCAAAACCTGTCCCGGGATCGCGCCCCACAGCGCGCTATATGGCCGTCCCGCCCTACCTTGGGACTGAGTGCCATAATATGGGACAAGATGGGATAGCACGGGTTATTCCCGGGGTCAATTGGGATCGCATGTAAATCCCTGTGACGCCGCGCTTTTGTCCTAATTTCGGCGGGGATCAAGGGCTAGCTTTCTGGTAGCTGACGACCCCCACCGCTTGCGGCGTTTCTGGGGTGGGGCAAGTAATCGGGCCTCGTTCACTTTACGTTCTCAGTAAAGCCCAAGCATTGCCACCGAGGCGCGCCTCATGGGACGCCGTGGGATCGAGCCCGGTGGCGAGCGAATGCCAGACGGCCTGTAAGCCGGGTTCTGTCCCCGCTTTGGGCGGGGGATGACCATTCCTCTGGGGCGCCCGTCGCCGGGCGCCTCGCGCGACCGACCCGGACGGCGGCGCGGAAGCGCACCTGGCCCGTGAAGGCCTGCCGTCCCTACTTGGTCTTGCTCCCGGTGGGGTTTACCGTGCCGCCGCCGTTACCGGCGGCGCGGTGCGCTCTTACCGCACCCTTTCACCCTTGCCGCCCCGCGCGATCCGGAGATCGCGATGGGCTCGGCGGTTTGCTTTCTGTGGCACTTTCCCTGGGGTCGCCCCCGCCGGGCGTTACCCGGCAC